>CP101033.1:3982500-4027500 GCA_041319085.1 Aeromonas veronii
CAGGTTCGCTGGTGCCGCCGGGCAAGCGACTCGAGTCAGGCTTTCTATATATAGGTAATCCCGTCAAACAAGCTCGCCCGCTCAAACCCGCCGAGATCGCCTTCCTCAAGACCTCGGCCGACAACTATGTCCTGCTCAAGGATGAGTATCTGCAAGAGACCTGATAGGGCTGGCAGAAACAGGAAGCCCGGCATAATGCCGGGCTTCGCGTCTTATATAGCTATATAGCCGTGCAGAACGGCTGACCGGACATCAGTGGGCCTGATCCCAGTTGTCGCCGGTGCCCGCCTCCACCACCAGCGGCACATGCAGTTCGGCAGCGGCCGACATCTTCTCCTGGATGATGGCGGTGTACTCTTCCAGCTTCTCTGCGCGGATCTCGAACACCAGTTCATCGTGTACCTGCATCAGCATGCGGATCGACTCATCCTCGATACCGCGGATCCAGCTGTCCACGTTGATCATGGCGCGCTTGATGATATCGGCGGCCGTGCCCTGCATCGGGGCGTTGATGGCGGCCCGCTCGGCTGCCTTGCGCAGACCGGCGTTGCGGGACTTGATATCCGGCAGATAGAGGCGACGACCAAACAGGGTCTCGACATACCCCTGGGCTTCCGCCTGCTGGCGGGTGCGCTCCATATACTCCAGCACGCCCGGGTAGCGTTCGAAGTAGAGATCCATGTACTTCTGCGCTTCGGCGCGGCCGATCCCCAGCTGCTTGGCCAGACCGAAGGCGCTCATGCCGTAGATAAGGCCGAAGTTGATCGCCTTGGCGCTGCGACGCATGTCGGTGGTGACCGCATCGAGCGCCACGCCGAATACCTCGGCAGCGGTCGCCTTGTGGATGTCCTTGCCCTCGGCAAAGGCAGTCAGCAAGCCCTTGTCGCCGGAGAGGTGCGCCATGATACGCAGCTCGATCTGGGAGTAGTCCGCCGCCACCAGCTTGTAACCAGCGCTCGGAATGAAGGCCTGCCGGATCCGGCGCCCCTGCTCGTTGCGCACCGGGATGTTCTGCAAGTTGGGATCAGACGATGACAAACGGCCCGTAGCCGCCACCGCCTGATGATAGGAGGTGTGTACCCGCCCGGTCTGTGGCTTGATCATCAGCGGCAGCTTGTCGGTGTAAGTGGACTTGAGCTTGGCCAGACCGCGATGCTCCATCAGCAGTTGCGGCAGCTCGTAGGTCTCCGCCAGCTCGGCCAGCACCTCTTCTGCGGTGGACGGCGCCCCCTTCGGAGTCTTTTTGATGATCGGCAGGCCCAGCTTGCTGAAGAGGATCTCCCCCAGCTGCTTGGGCGAGGAGAGGTTGAACTCCTGTCCGGCCAGCTCATGGGCCTGCTTCTCCAGCTCCGCCAAGCGCAGCTCGATCTCCTGACTCTGCTGGTGCAGCAACTTGGGATCGATGGTGGTGCCGAGCAACTCCATCCGCGCCAATACCGGCAGCAGCGGCAGCTCGATCTCGCTGAATACCTTGGCGAGACCCGGCACGGCCTCCAGCTGACCCCACAGGGTCTGGTGCAGACGCAGGGTGATATCGGCATCTTCCGCCGCATAGGGAGCGGCCTGCTCCAGCTCGATCTGGTTGAAGGTGAGCTGTTTCACCCCTTTGCCCGCTATATCTTCAAAGGAGGTGGTCTCGACCCCGAGGTAACGCTTGGCCAGCGAATCCATGTCGTGACGACTGGCGGTGGAGTTGAGCACATAGGATTCGAGCATGGTGTCGTAGGCGATACCCTGCAGGTCGATGTCATGGTTGAGCAGCACATTGCGATCGTACTTGAGATTCTGCCCCACCTTGAGACGGGTCGGATCTTCCAGCAGCGGCTTGAGCTTGCCCAACACCACGGCCTCGCTCAGCTGTACTGGTGCCCCGAGATAGTCGTGGCCAAACGGCACATAAGCAGCCTTGCCCGGTTCAACCGCGAAGGAGACGCCGACGATCCGCGCCTCCATATAGTCGAGACTGGTGGTTTCGGTATCGAAGGCAAACAGCGGGGCCGCTTTCAACTGTTCCAGCCAGCCGTCAAACTCGGCTTCGTCCAGAATGCAGCGGTAGTCGGTTTCGATGGCGGCAACCGGAGCGGCGCTCTCATCGCCAGCGTCGTCCGGTCCGGCGCTCTCGCTGCCCTCTTCACCACCGGATTCCAGCTCCTTGATCAGGTTGCGCAGCTCGTATTCGCGATAGACCGCCAGCAGGGACTCCTTGTCGACCGGCTTGAGCTGCAGTTGCTCCAGACTCTGTTCCAGTTCGACATCGGTCTTGATGGTCGCCAGTCGATAGGAGAGACGAACTTGCTCTTCCTGCTCGCGGAACTTGTCGGCGAACGCCTTGGAGCCACGAAAGCCAAGCGCGGCCACCTTGTCGAGGTTGGCGGCAATCTCGTCGATGCTGCCAATCCCCTGCAGCAGGGCCAGTGCGGTCTTCTCGCCGACACCGGTCATGCCGGGAATGTTATCGACCTTGTCACCCATCAGGGCCAGATAGTCGATGATGAGATCGGGCGGCACGCCAAACTTCTCGATCACCCCTTCCCGATCGGTCTTCACATCTTTCATGGTGTCGATCAGGGTGACATGGTCGGAGACCAGCTGCGCCATATCCTTGTCACCGGTGCTGATCAGCACCGGCAGCTGCTTCTCGGTGGCCTGGCGAGCCAAGGTGCCGATCACATCATCCGCCTCGACGCCTTCGACCATCAAAAAGGGGAAGCCCATCGCCTTGATCATCTGATGGATGGGGGCGACCTGGCTGCGCAGATCGTCCGGCATGCTGGCACGGGTCGCCTTGTACTCGGGATAGATGTCATCGCGGAAGGTCTTGCCCTTGGCATCAAACACCACGGCCACATGACAGTCAGGATATTGCTTGCGCAGGCTGCGCATCATGTTGGCCATGACACGGACGGCGCCGCTCGGCAAACCGGTCGAGGTGCGCAGATCAGCCTGCTGGGAGGCGAAGAAGGCGCGGTAAAGATAAGAGGAGCCGTCGACCAGAATAAGGGGGTTGCTAGGGGCCATGAAATCGTCCTGCCAGAGATAAACAGCCGCTAGGATGCCACAGGGCCCCCCTCACACCAAGGGGCGCAGCAACAGCGCACATAGCCTTATAAAGAGACTAAAACTGTGGATAACTCTGTGTTCAAAAATGGGGCGCATCAAGACGCACAGTGGCAAAGCTGTGCACAAGAATATAAAAAACCATTAAAAACAATATCTTGAGATCGAAGAAAACGATCGCGAGACAGTTAGAATGATCTCGATCAATGTGGAAAAAGATTTAAGGGAGTAGGTACGGCAGGATCCAAAACGAAACAATCCTAGCACAGCAAGATGACTTGACCAGCAGATGGCGAGCGATAACCATACAAAAGTACAACAATCCATCTTGGCTCACATTTTCAACAACGAGGAGTTTGCCATGAAAAAAGTGGCCGTGATTTTGAGTGGCTGCGGTGTCTTTGACGGAGCTGAAATCCACGAAGCCGTCATCAGCCTGCTGGCGCTGGCCCGTCAGGGGGCTGCCGTCCAGTGCTTCGCCCCGAACGTGGCGCAGCTCCATGTGATCAACCACCTGACCGGTGAAGTGAGCGAGGGAGAGAGCCGCAATGTGCTGGTCGAAGCGGCCCGCATCTGCCGTGGCCAGATCAAGGATGTGGCCGAGCTGGATGCGGCCGATTACGATGCGCTGCTGGTACCCGGCGGCTTTGGCGCAGCCAAGAACCTGTGCGACTTCGCCATCCGTGGCGCCGAGTGCCAGATCCAGCCCGATGTACTGAAAGCGTGCCAGAGCTTTGCCACTGCCAACAAACCGGCCGCTTATATCTGCATCGCGCCCGCCATGATCCCGCTGATCTATGGCGCCGGGACGCTGGCGACCATCGGCCATGACGAGGGCACCGCCAACGCCATTGAGGCGATGGGCGGCAGCCATCTCAACTGCCCGGTCAACGAGTTCGTGGTGGATCAGGAGCGCAAGGTGATCTCCACCCCCGCCTACATGCTGGCCAACAATATTGTCGAGGCGGCGGGCGGCATCGATAAAACGGTCAAACAGCTGCTGGCACTGTAGTCCCCAGCCCGCCAAAAACAGACGGGCCGCTCATGGAGCGGCCCGTTTTCCATTCTGCCTGAAGGCGATGAATTAGATGGTTTCACCCATCTGATCCATTTTGCCCAACAGGGCACGCAGACGCTCCTGCCATGCAACGTGCTCGTTGCGCAGCTGATGGTTCTCGTCTTGCAGCTTGGTATTCTGCTCTTTCAGCTCGTCCAACTCCATCTTCAGCAGGGAGATGTTGTCGACAGCGGATTGTACTTTGGATTCGAGTTGCTCAAGGACTTCTAGTGACATATGCATACCTGTTTGTTCAATTGCGATGCCCCACAGAGGGCGATTCAAGCGCGTGAAGCCAGCATACCCCGAGCGCATCGGCACAAACAAGCCAGTGCACTGTAAAATGCGCCTTCCATAGCGGTATTGTCTAAATATGCGTCTATTTCTCTCGCATCCTGCGCCCGAGCCACGACAACAGACTGAACCACGCGTAAAAGACCCAGCCAACAGAGCTTCATTGGCGTCCTCCTGACAGCGCCGCCGCTATCCATGCAAGGCGATATAAGCCCCCAGCAACAGACTGGCGACAACATACATCAGCAGGCCGTAGAGCAGATTCCAGCGCAGGATCAGCCCGGCACTGAGGTTGTAGCGGGAGGCCAGCGCCAGATTGGATCCGGAGAGCGGACTGGTGCCGGTGGCAAGCCCCCATCCCAGCAGGAAGCACATGCCGAGCAGGCTGGGATCCGGCGCCAGCGGCCAGAGCAGTGGCGCCAACCCGGAGATACTGATGAGCGGATGCACCCCGACGATGGCCACCAGCAGGATAATCAGCAGAGTGAGGGACGCCTCAAGCCAGCCAAAGTGGTTGAACAGCGGCAGGCCGTGACCGGCACCGAGATCGATGACCGACAATGCACTGTTGATGCCTGCCGCCAGCAAACCGGCCCCCAGAAACAGCACCAGCTGACCGCCGATAGCGGGGAAGCGCTCCACCACCTGCCGCTTGAGGGCCGCCTTGCGCCCGACCCTCGGCATAAAGAGCAGCGCCAGCAGTGGGGCCACCAGCGCGATCACCGCCAGAATACCGAGCTGGGGCCAGATCTGCTTGATGAGGAGTACCAGCAGCGCCAGGGTGACCGGCAACCCCAGCGTCTGCAGCCGCAGCGGATAACCGGCAAAGTCGGCCACCCCGAGCCGCTCCACCTGCCAGGCGGTCAACCCCATCGCCAACAGCGCAGCGAGGACTCCGAACGGCAGAATATGGGAGAGCTGCAGGCCCGGCGCATAGGTCAGTGCCACCGCCATGGCGACAAAGAAGGGTGACCAGAAGGCGGCGGCACAAAAGATCCGGCTCAGCACCATCACCTGACGCCGCTCCAGCGTGCCATTGCGCTCCAGCCGATCTCCGATGATAAACAACACCGAGAGATTGATGACGGAACCCAGCAGATTGAGGCTGGCCATGGTGCTCCACAACCCCTTGCGCCCGGTCCAGGAGGTGGTGCCGGTCAGCAGACCGGAGGTGGCGAGGTTGAGGGTGCTCACCGCTGCAAACATGGTGAGCATATTGATATTGGGCAGCAGCCAGTCACCGGCGCTGAGGGTCGCCCCCCGCCACCAGGAGAAGATCAGCAGCAACAGAGCCGAGCCATAAAGGGCCAGCGCCTGCCGCTTGGCGGCCCCCACCAGCCAGGGCCAGGTGAGCAGTGACGCCCCCCAGGCCGCGATAGCTGCTGGCCAGGGGGAGAGTCCCAGATAGAGATGAAGCAGGTTGAGCAGCCACATCCCCAGGATCAGATAACCCGACCAACGTTTAGCCATCGACGCCTCCGGTCAGGAGATCAGAGACACTGATCCATATCCAGTGAAGGCTTGTCGCACTCCGGACGACCGACGATCTTGGCGGGCACGCCAGCGACCGTGGTATGAGGCGGTACCGGGTTGATCACCACGCTGCCCGCGCCGATTTTGGCACCCACGCCCACTTCGATATTGCCGAGCACCTTGGCGCCCGCCCCTATCATCACCCCTTCGCGGATCTTGGGATGGCGATCGCCGCTCTCCTTGCCGGTACCACCGAGGGTCACGCTCTGCAGGATCGAGACATCATCTTCAATTACCGCCGTCTCGCCCACCACTATGCCGGTGGCGTGGTCAAACATGATCCCCTTGCCGATTCGGGCTGCCGGGTGCACATCCACCCCGAACACCACCGAGATCTGGTTTTGCAGATAGAGGGCCAGCGAGCGGCGGCCCTGACGCCACAACCAGTTGGCGACCCGATAACCCTGCAGGGCATGGAAACCCTTGAGGTAGAGCAGCGGGGTGGAGAAGAGATCGACCGCAGGATCGCGCTCCTGCACGGCGCAGATGTCGGCCGCCACCACCGCCAGCAGCTCGGGCTCACTGCGCAGCGCCAGCTCGATCACCTCGCGCAGGGCGATGGCCGGCATGGTGGCGCTGTCGAGCTTGTTAGCCAGCTGGAAGCTGAGGGCCGATCGCAGATTCTTGTGATTGAGAATGGTGGAGTGGAAGAAGCTGGCCAGCATCGGCTCCTGGGCCGCCATGCACTGTGCTTCTTGCTGAATTTTGTGCCAGGTTTTGGCAACCAGTTCATCCATGTTGCAGCCTACTGTTGTTCTGGGTGAGGGCTCTGTTGTTCTTTTGTCAGCACCGAGATGGGGTCCATGTGGATGATGACATCCATCCGCTCGAATGCCTGGCGTACCGCCAGTTCGGCTTCATCGGCGATCTGATGGGCCTTGACCAGGGGGATCTGATCATCCAGTTCAAGATGCAACTGTACGAATCGGGTCGGCCCGGATTGACGGGTGCGCAGGTCATGTACACCGTGTACACCTTCTACAGCACAGCAGAGCGCCATTATTCTCGCTTGTTCTTCGGCTGGCAACTGACGATCGAGCAGGGCCTGCACCGACTCGTAGCCGATGTGTCCCGCCCCCCACAACAGGAACAACCCGATCAAGATGGCAAACAGGCCATCGGCCCAGTACCACCCCTGTCCCGCCAGCACCAGCGCCAGCAAGACGCCGGCATTGAGCAGCAGATCGGAGCGGTAGTGCAACATGTCGGCCTTGATGGCCACACTGTTGGTCTTGCGAATGACAACGCTCTGGAAGCTGACCAGCAGCAGGGTCAGCACGATGGATCCGCCGCTGACCCAGAGACCCGCTTCCAGCCGCAGGATAGGCGCCTGATTGAGCAGGGATGAGAGACCGTGCATCACCAGCAGCAACGCGGAGCCGGAGATAAAGGCTGACTGAATGAGGCCCGCCAGCGACTCTGCCTTGCCGTGACCGAAACGGTGTTCGTCATCGGCGGGGGCCAGCGCATAGCGAATGGCCAGCAGGTTGATGATGGAGGCACTCACATCCATGAAAGAGTCGGTGAGCGACGCCAGCAGGGTCGATGAGTCGGTCATCAGCCAGGCGATCAGTTTGCCGATGATCAGCAGGGTGGCGGTGGTGACCGCCGCCAGGCTGGCGAAGGTCACCCAACGGGAATATTGTTGATGGCTCAAAACCGGCTTTCCTCTGGCGGTTAAAAATCTATTATACCCTGACCCCAGCGTCAGTTTGGCGCGAAAAATCAGCGGAATGACTTCAGATGCACAAAATACTCCTGGTCGACGATGATCTCGAGCTCACCCAGTTGCTCACCGAAATTCTGACCCTGGAAGGCTTTCAGGTCACCGTCGCCGAAGATGGCGAAGAGGGATTGCAACGGCTGGCCGAACAGCGCTTCAACATGGTGCTGCTGGACGTGATGATGCCCAAGCTCAACGGCTTTGCCATGCTGACCAAGCTGCGCAAGACCCACGATACCCCGGTGCTGATGCTGACCGCCCGCGGTGACAGCCAGGATCGGGTCAACGGTCTGGAGGCGGGTGCCGATGACTATCTGGCCAAGCCGTTCGACGATCGGGAGCTGCTGGCCCGGGTGCGCGCCATCCTGCGCCGAACCCAGAGCGCCCCGCCCCAGCGCGGCAACTCCTCCGACGAAGTGCACTTCATGGATATCGTGCTGCAACCCGGCCTGCAGCAAGCCCGCTGCGGCGAACAGCTGCTGGAGCTGACCGCCACCGAATTCGGCCTGCTGGAGTGCCTGCTGCGCAATCCCGGCCAAATTGTCAGCAAGAGCCACCTCTCCGAGCAGGTGCTGGGCAAGAAACTGGAGCCCTTCGATCGCGCCATCGACATGCACCTGAGCAACCTGCGCAAGAAGTTGCCGGAGCGCATCGATGGCCAACCCCGCTTCAAAACCGTACGGGGGCGCGGTTACCTGTGGCTAGAACAAGAGTAAAACGCGCCGGCTCCCTCAACGGGATCTCGACCCACATCTTCCTCTGGTTCTGGTTCATGCTGCTGGTGATGCTGGCCGCCGTGATCAGTCTGCCCACTCTGGATCCCCGCAACCAGATCCCGCTGCCGACCCACGAAGTGGCGCGGATGCAGAACAACGTGCAGGCCCTGCTTAACGCCGCCGAGCCGGATCAGGATTTCGATCTGGCCAAGGCGATGGACAAGATCGCCATGCTGCCGGTGGACAACGTCTACCTGCGCGACGAGAGGGGCCAGATCCAGTCCACCACCCATCCGCGCAAGTTTGTGGTTCGCTTTATGGTGGACGCCGACGACCCGGCCAAACCCATGCTGGGCAACGAGGATCGCAAGGCGATCGCTGGCCCCTTCCTGATGGAGCACCACGGCCATCGCTACCACGTCTATTTCGGCCTCAATGCCGAGAATCCCTATCTGTTCCTGTTCATTCAGGTGCTGGATCACCCAATCCGCATTCTGGGCATCTCGATGCTGGTCAGCACCCCGCTCTGCCTGCTGCTCGCCTGGCGGCTGACCCGCCCCATCCTGCAGTTGCAGAAGTCGGTCTCCCAGCTGGCGGCCGGCAATCTGGAGGTGCAGATCCCCAACCTGGGACGGGGCGACGAGATCGGCCAGCTGGCGGATAACGTCAGCCGCATGGTGGAGACGCTCAAGAGCATGATCCAGAAGCAGAAACAGCTGCTCTCCGACATCTCTCATGAGCTGCGCAGCCCCCTCACCCGGATGCAGCTGGCGCAGGCGCTGATCCGCCGCAAACAGGGTGACAGCGCCGAGCTGGCGCGGATCGAATCGGAGATCGGGCGGCTGGACAAGCTGATCGGCGACCTGCTGGATCTGTCGCGGGTGCAGCAGCATGTGGAGGCGCCGGTGATGCACCCGCTGGCCGAGCTGTTGGAGCCCATCCTCGAAGATGCCATGTTCGAAGCGAACCAGAGCGGCAAACAGCTCAGACTGCCGCCGCTGCCCGCCGAATCGATCCAGATGTGGCCCGAGCTGCTGGCCCGGGCGGTGGAGAATCCCCTGCGCAACGCTCTCAAGTATGCTCGCGAGTTCATCAAGGTGGACTGGTATCGGGAGGGGCAGGAGTGGGTGATGACCATTCGGGATGACGGCCCCGGGGTGCCTGACGAGCAGCAGGCGCTGCTGTTCCAGCCCTTCTTCCGGGTCGATGACGCCCGCAACGCCAAAACCGGCGGCACCGGGCTGGGGCTGGCCATCGCCTCGGAGGCGATCCAGCGCCACGGCGGCACCATTGCGGCCAGCAACAATCACCCGACCGGGCTGACCATCACCATCCGCTTGCCCATCGCCTGATCCTTTTCATCCGGACGGGCGCTGGGTATGCTGGCGCCCCTTCTTGGCTTTACATCTCTTTGCAGGAGCTCGTCATGCTCGATATCGTCCTCTACCAGCCGGAAATTCCGCCCAACACCGGCAATATCATCCGGCTTTGCGCCAATACCGGTTACCGGCTCCATCTGATTGAGCCGCTGGGATTTGAGTGGGATGACAAGCGGGTAAAGCGGGCGGGACTCGACTATCACGAGTTTGCCGAGGTGAAGCGCTGGCCGAGCTATGAGGCTTTTCTGGCCGCCGTGGCACCCAAGCGGGTGTTCGCCTGTACCACCAAGGGCCGCACCGCGCACTCGGCAGCTCAATATGCTCTTGGCGACGCCCTGCTGTTTGGCCCGGAGAGTCGCGGCCTGCCCAGCGAGATCATCGAGAGCCTGCCGTTCGAGCAGCGGCTGCGCATCCCTATGGTGCCCCAGAGCCGCAGCATGAACCTCTCCAACGCGGTGTCTGTGTTCGTCTACGAGAGCTGGCGCCAGCTCGGCTACAACGGCGCCATGTAAGCGTCATCGCGGTTCAGTGGCGGGCGTCGAGCAGATGCCCGCTGCGCTCCAGCCGCCAGCAAGTGACCCCCAGCGACAGACCGCGCCCCACCATCAGCGCTGCCATCGCCGCCCATAACGCGGCCACGCCCCACGACTGACAGAGCCACCAGATCGGGAAGAAGCCGCCAAACGCGGCCAGCAACATGCTGTTGCGCATCTCCCGCGCCCGAGTCGCCCCGATGAATACGCCATCCAGCAGGAAACACCAGACCGCCAGCAAGGGCATGGCGATCAGCCAGGGAAGCTGACGATGTGCCTCCGCCACCACGGCCGGAATGTCGGTGATATAGCCGATAAGGTGGGCACCAAAGAGGGCAAACACCAGGGTAAAACCACTGGCGATGAGGGCGGCCCAGCCCAGATTGAGCACTATGGCCTCCCGCAGTTTCTGCCGATCCCGCTGACCGATGGCTCGCCCCACCATGGCCTCCACCGCGTAGGCGAAACCATCGAGCCCATAGGAGATGAGCATCAGGAAGTTGAGCAGTACCGCATTGGCGGCCACCGCCACATCCCCCAGCCGCGCCCCTTGCAGAGTCATGAAGGCGAAGCAGAGCTGCAAACAGAGAGAGCGCAGGAAGATATCGCGGTTGAGGCCGAGCAGCCGCACCATGGGTGCAAGTTGCCGCCAGCGCTGCCAGCCATCCTGCCACACCGTCGGCGCCAGTTGCCGCAGCTGACGGCGTACCAGCCAGATACCGACTGCCAGCGCGCAGTAGTCCGCCATGACCGAGGCCGCCGCCACACCCCGCACCTGCCAGCCGAGCCCCAGCACAAACAGGGCATCGAGCGCCATATTGACCAGATTGGTGAGGATCAACATCACCATGGGGCTGCGGGCATCCTGCATCCCCAACAGCCAGCCCATGACCACCAGATTGCAGAGCGCCGCCGGGGCGCTCCAGATCCGCACCGCCACATACTGGCCAGCATAGAGCTGCACCTCGGGCGAGCCGCCACTCAGGGCGATCAACCATGGCAACAGGGGGAAGAGCAACAACAGCAGCGCCAGGCCGAGGGCAATGGCCAGCCCCAACCCGCGCAGCAGGGTATCGAGCTGGGCCCGCCCGTCAGCGGCGCCGTGAGCCTGCGCTGTCAGCCCGGTGGTCGACATCCGCAGGAAGCCGAGCAGCCAGAAGATGAGATTGATGAGGGTCGCCCCGACCGAGACGCCCCCGAGAAACCAGGCCTGCCCGAGATGACCGATCACCCAGGCATCCACCAGCCCCAGCAAGGGGGTGGTGATATTGGAAAAAACCATGGGCAGGGCGAGCGCAAACACAGCGCGGTGGCGAGAGGGATCCCGCCACCAGGGGGCAACAGATGGGGTCACGCTCAGTGGCCTGTCAGCTTCAGAATGCGGGAGAAGTCGGAGAGCATGCTATCCATCTGCACCCGTGGCACCTGACCCGGCGCTACCTGCGGGCGGAACACCGCCTGCAGCTTGCCCTTGGGGTTGATGAGCACGATGGAGGCGGAGTGATCGATCAAGTAATCCTTCTCCCCCTGATTGGCGATGGAGTAGATCAGCCCCAGATTACGCACAAACGGGAACAGCTTGTCGTGAGGGGCTGTGGCCGCCTTGAACTCGGGATTGAAGAAGGCGGTATAGGTCTTGAGACGGGGAATGTCGTCACGCTGGGGATCCGCCGAGATAAACACCACCTGACTGTCGGGCGCCATCTTCTTCAGCTGGTCATAGACGGAGCGCATATCTGCCAGGGTGGTGGGGCAAATATCGGGGCAGAAGGTGTAACCGACGAACAGGAAGGTCCAGTGCCCCTTCAGGTTGGCAGGGGTGAACGGCTGGTTGTCCGCATCGGTAAAGGCAAAATCCTTGATATCCCGCCCCGCCGGATAGTAGACAGCCTGCTGTGGCTGCTCTGGCCGGGTGGCGTAGAACACCAGGAGTAGAGAGGCGGTCAGCAGCACAAAGAGCAGTGCATAGCGGAGCTTCATCATCACAAGAGACCCTTTCAGTTCGAGGCTGATGGCCAGCAGTGGCCGGACAGGAGGGACATTGTACCCCAGCGAGCTGCCAAGGTGGGTCAACCTTGCGCAACACCCTGTCAGGGGTAGACCATTTGGCACAATCAAATCGACATCTGATCGCTAGGTACGGCCATAAAAAACCGGCCCCTCGGGTGCCGGTTATCGGTGTATTCGTTTGCCTCTTATCCTCAGGGGCGAGCGTTGCGCCCTTGCTGCAACATCTTGCCAATGGTATGCACGCCGATGGGAATGACAGGGGCCAACCAGCCCTCTTCCCCCTGGCGATCGCCATGGCCCCGCTTGAACAGCAGCACCAGACGCACCACCTTCTGTTTCGGGCATCCCAGCCAGAGCGTCCAGTGCGATCCCCTGTGGTGCAACCAGAGACCGTAGAACCAGGTCATCCGGCTACCTTTGACAAAACGGGTAATTGACGATTCCGCTGGCGCCGCCGCAGCCTCTGAATCCCATGGCGATCTTGATGCCATACCAATCCTCCTTGACCGACAGGTCATGTTGCTTCGTCGGCCTGAACTGGCAACAGGCCCGTCACAACTCTCTGCAACCACTACGAGTGCTCCCCTCTGCCCGACAAGGCTCGGGATCTCCCCACTCCCCCTTCATATCCCGTGAAGGTGTACTGCCCGATTCTCGTTGTTACCGGCCCTCCGCCACGGCGTATTGCGGTTGCCAGAGGGAGGCGCCAAGCCCCGTCTCGGCGACAGGGCACTGATCTGAGCATATATCTGAAATGGATGATTGGTAGCCGGTCGCGCAGGACAAAAATGCCGCCGCCGACAATCTGTTTGATATGACAGGGAAAGTGCGCCAGAAACAGCACGACCTCCCGCAGGAGGCCGTGTGGCAAACGCAGTTGGCGGGGATAATTACATCCAGTCGGCGTTGCGGATCACCCCGACCGCCAGTCCCTCGATGGTGAGTTGCTGGCAGGAGAGATCCACCTCGATGGGGGCGAGCTCTTCATTCTCCGGCAGCAGCCATACCTGACTGCCCTTGCGCTGGAAGCGCTTGACGGTGACATCCTCATCGAGACGGGCGACCACCACCTGACCGTTGCGCACCTCCTGGGTCTTGTGCACCGCCAGCAGATCGCCATCCAGAATGCCGATGTTCTTCATGCTCATCCCCTGCACCCGCAGCAGAAAATCCGCGCGCGGATGGAACAGGGCGGGATCCACCTGATAGTGGCTCTCGATATGCTCCTGCGCCAGGATGGGTTCACCGGCAGCGACCTTGCCGATGAGCGGCAGACCGCTCTCTTCCAGCACCTCTTCCTCTTCGAGCAACAGGCGAATGCCGCGGGACGTGCCCGGCATTATCTCGATGACCCCTTTTTTGGCCAGGGCCTTCAGATGTTCTTCGGCCGCATTGGCCGACTTGAAACCAAGCTTCTGGGCAATCTCGGCACGAGTCGGCGGCATGCCGGTCTCGCTCATATTCACCTTGATCAGCTCCAGCACTTCGGCCTGGCGGGGGGTAAGGGGTTTCATAGCATTGGCACCTGTCTTTTTATACAGCACACTGGCAGTATATACAGTGCAGTGGCCAAGGCAAGGCGCAGCTGAAATTTGTCGCAACCAACCCCTCATTTACTGCTGTTTTGAACCTGCGCAGCCGACTCATCGTACCTCTCGGCGACAAGGGGCTGCCGATTTGCTATGCTCACGCCGCATTTTTTTGGAGAGCAGACGCACATGTCCCTAGGACAGAAGATTTCCAGAGCCATCTTGCAATGGCCGGTCAGCGGCTTGGTCAATCACAAGAGCCTGCCGGAAAATCCCATCACAGAACTCAATCTGGATCCGGCCAGACCCATCGTCTATGCCCTGAAAACCAGTTCGCTCACCGACCTGATGACCTTGCAGCAGTGCTGCGAGGATCTCGGTCTGCCCGGCCCCTTCACCCCGCTGGAACTTAACGGCCAGCTGCTGCCGCGCTATGTCTGTCTGGATCGCCCCCCTCCCCTGTTTGGCAAACGCAGCAAGCCGCTCCCCTTCCTGCAGGAGTTCCACCAGCTGCTGGATCTGCACAAGCAGGATCCCGAGCTGGATATCCAGGTGGTGCCGGTCACCCTGTTCTGGGGCCGCGCCCCGGGGCGGGAAGGGGAGGAGGCCCCTGGCCTCAACATCATCAGCAGTCTGGCGCCGAACAGGCTGAAGAAGGCGCTCATCGTGATCCTCAAGGGGCGCGAGAATCTGGTGCGCTTCTCGCCGCCGCTCTCACTGCGCTACATGGCCGACAAGCACGGCACTGACGAGGCCATCGCCCACAAGCTGGCGCGGGTGGCGCGTACCCACTTCAGCCGTCAGCAGCTGGCCGCCACCGGTCCGAAACTGCCGAACCGCAACCTGCTGTTCAAGCAACTGCTCGACTCCAGGGTGATCCAGCAGGCGATTGAAGAGGAGGCCCAGCGCGAGGGGATTAGCCTCGAAAAGGCGCAAAAGCGCGCCCATGGCTACATGGACGAGATCGCCTCCAACTTATCCTATCGGCTGATCCGCCTCGGCGAGAGCTTCCTCGGCTGGCTGTGGAACAAGCTCTACCGCGGTTTGTCGGTCAATGGCGCCGAGAAGGTACGCCAGCTGGCGCAGGAGGGGCACGAGATCGTCTACGTCCCCTGCCACCGCAGTCACATGGACTACCTGCTGCTCTCCTACGTCATCTACCACCAGGGGATGGTACCGCCCCATATCGCGGCAGGCATCAACCTCAACTTCTGGCCGGCGGGCCCGATTTTCCGCCACGGTGGCGCCTTCTTCATTCGCCGCACCTTCAAGGGCAACCCGCTCTACAGCACAGTATTTCGCGAATACCTCAACCTGCTGTTTGCCAAGGGTTACTCGGTGGAGTTCTTCACCGAAGGCGGCCGCTCCCGTACCGGCCGTCTGCTGCCACCCAAGACCGGGATGCTGGCGATGACCCTGCAGGCGATGATGCGCGGGCTGGACAGGCCGGTCACTCTGGTGCCGGTCTATCTGGGCTACGAGCACGTGATGGAGGTGAACACCTACCACAACGAGCTCAAGGGGAGCCGCAAGGAGAAAGAGAGCTTCCTGCAGGTGCTCGGCATCCTGCGCAAGCTGCGCAACTACGGCCGTGGTTTCGTCAACTTCGGCGAACCGCTGACCCTCAACAGCTACCTGAGCGAACATATTCCTGACTGGAAAAAGCACATCGGGGAAGAGGAGCGTCCGCAGTGGATGGCGGGCACCGTCAACGATCTGGCCGAGCTGCTGATGACCCGCATCAACGATGCGGCCGCCGTCAACGGCCTGACCCTGAGCGCGCTGGCGCTGCTGGCCGCCGAGCGCCACGCCCTGACCCGCGACGAGCTGCAGGCCCAGCTCAACACCTATCTGGATCTGCTCAAGGCGGTGCCTTACAGCCCGCAGAGCACCATTCCGGATGAGGATGCCAAGACCCTGCTGGATCAGGCGATGGAGCTCAACAAGTTTGAAGTGAGCGAGGACAAACTGGGGCAGATCATCAGTCTCGACCGCTATCAGGCGATCCTGCTGACCTACTACCGCAACAACATCCTCCACCTGTTCGCCATGCCCTCTCTGGTGGCGGCCTTGATCGAACGGTGCGAGGGGATCTCCCGCAGCGAGATCATGGCCCGCTGCATCGACATCTATCCGCTGCTCAAGACCGAGTTGTTCCTGCGCTATGAAGAGGAGGAGTTGCCGGCGCTAGTCGACAGCCTGCTCGATGCCCTGCAGACCCAGCAGCTGATCGAAACCTGCGATGGCGGTTACTGGGTCAATCCGGCTAACCAGATGCGCCTGCTGCTGCTGGCGGAGAGCATTCAGGAGACCCTGCAACGCTACGCCATCGTGCTGACCCGGGTGCTGGCCCAGCCTCATATCGAGGCGGAGCAGCTGGAAGCAGACGGCCTGATGATGGCAGAGCGCCTCGGCACCCTGCACGGCATCAACGCCCCCGAGTTCTTCGACCAGAAGCTGTTCAGTACCCTGATCCACACCTTGCGCAAGGAGGGCTACCTCTCTCCCGAGTGCAAACCGGATCTCGGTCGCTTCCAGGCGCTGGCCGACAACATAGTGCCGCTGCTGAGCAACAAGATCCGCCGCACCATTCAGGCGGGCAACCAGCTCTGATCTGCAATGCAAACAAAGAAGGCCGCATCATGCGGCCTTCTTTTTTATCGGAGTCTGCGCGGGAACATGTCACGCCAGCAGGTAGTCGAGCACCAGACCGGCAAACACCAGTGCCCCCACATAGTTGTTGTTGAGAAACGCCTGGAAGCAGGCTTCCCGCTGTCGCTCGCGAATGAGCCGCTGCTGATAGACAAACAGCACCGCCGCCCCCAGCAAACCCCAGTAATACCAGTCACCCAGCGTCATCAGCTGCCCGACCGCCAGCAACAGCAGCAGTGCCGAGAGTTGCAGTGCGCCGATGATCCGCTTGTCATGACGGCCAAACAGGATGGCGCTGGATTTGAGGCCGAGTTTGAGGTCATCATCCCGATCCACCATGGCGTACTGGGTATCGTAAGCCACGGTCCAGAGCAGGTTGGCGAAGAAGAGCAGCCAGGCAACCAGCGGCAGGGCATCCGCCTGCGCCGCATAGGCCATCGGGATCGACCAGGAGAAGGCCATCCCGAGCACCAGCTGGGGGTTGGAGATAAAGCGCTTCATAAAGGGGTAGCTCACCGCCAGCAGCAGGCCGACAAACGATAGACCGATGGTGAGCGGATTCATGGTCAGCACCAGCGCAAACGAGATAAGCGCCAATACGAAGAAGAGCGCCAGCACCTCCCACGGTTTGACTCTGCCCGTGGGCAAGGGGCGGCCAGCGGTGCGTTTGACGTGGCCATCGAAGTTGCGATCCGCATAGTCGTTGATCACGCACCCTGCCGAGCGCATCAGAAAGACCCCGACCACAAACACGGTCAGCACCCAGATATTGGGCAGGCCACCGGCGGCCAGCCAGAGCGCCCAGAGAGTCGGCCACAGCAGCAGCAGAGTGCCTATGGGTTTATCGACGCGGGCCAACTGCATGTACGCCAGTCCCCGCTCCTTGGTTAACAGATTCACTCCAGCTCCTTGTCACAGACGAGAGAGGGCAGAAACAGCTCGTGCACCAGCAGTGGCCACTGCCCCAGAAACAGACGGGAACGACGCCCCCAGACAGTGGCGGCCGGGCAACGGGGATTGGTGGCAATATCGAAACGAGCCAGTTGCAGATGGTCTCGGCGGGCAGGCTCATGGCCAAAAACCCGCTCACCCAGTGGCTGCTCGCCCAGCTCGGCAATGCCGCTCCCTTGCAGCGCACCATCGGCAAACAGGGTCCAGCCCAGCACGGCGGGCCCACGATCCCCGTGCAGGATCACCTCGCGGCAGGTACCGGCCGGGGAGGCCGAGTCCACCAGCCACTGCTCATCGGCAGTGAGGGCGACCGGGTGATTGCCCAGCCACTCCACCGAGAAGTGGCGATTGTGCTGGCGCAGACGCCGGGTCATGGAACCGGACTCCAGCAGCCAGGGGCGCAAGCTGGCGGGCAACTCGCAACATTCGGGGGCCAACCACCCGCTTAACGGCGTGAGGGGAACAGTCAACTCGGACTTCACAGCTTCACCATCCAGAGATTTCCGTGTTCAGGTTAAAATCCGGTTTATTATCCGTAAATCAATAGCGAAATGTAAGAACATCCGTGCTTGACGGCCCCGATGGCAACATCAAAAATGGGTTATCTCTTGCTGATGAGCCATCTATATGAAGATCTTCAAAATTCTGCTGGTGTTGTTACTGAGCTGTGGCGCCCTGCAGCAGCAAGCGCTGGCTGAAGATAAGCCGCCCGCCGAGGGTGCCGCCAAGCCGGGCTTCTCCTACCACGCGCTCGATCCCGACATCATCACCAACTATCTGAGCAATGGCAAAACCCTCGGCTATATCCGGGTCACGGTGGAGCTGATGGCAGAGAACGAGGCCGATCTCAAGCTGCTGGAGCAACATGACCCGCTGATCCGCGATGCCATCATCCGTCTGATGGGCAGCAAAAATGCCGATCAAGTGAAGTCCCTGACCAACAGAGAAGAGCTGCGCAAGGAGTGTGAGACAACCGTCAACGAACTGCTGGTGAAAGAGACCGGCAAGAAAGCGGTGCGCGAACTCATCTTCACCAAGTTCCTCTACCAGTAATCCCTCCCGAAACGCTCGCTTATTGGCATATCGGCCAATAAGCGAGCGTTTCCGGTTTATTCGAAATGAAAATCGATTACAATACGACCATCGAGTCGTAGAGGTAGTCATTATGGGCAGCAAAACCCTGTGTGAATGGCGCCGTCACGAGATCCCCACCGATCTCAAGGCGTTGCGCAAGATAGTCCGCAAACCCAAGTTTGTCTGCGGCAAGTGCGCCCGCAGCGCCAATGACAAGAGTTACCTCTGCCAGCCGCTGCGCTTGAAAGAGGAATAATTCCCAGCTTCAACAGCCATCCAAAAAGGACCTTGCTAGATTTCATCCTTTACAAGTCTGGCGTAGTACTGCTCAAGCTCGGTGGTCACCTGACGTAATTTCGAGTCTAGGTCTACCTGTCTTGCCCGGACAGCTTCCATCCCACTGGGACTTTGGCGGAGTACTTCGGCCATTTGTGCTTGATTCTGCATCAGTTCGAGATAGTGAGCTCGAAAAGACAACAAAGCATTCAGGCGTCCCATATTATTGGCTCGCTCTGCCTCTTTAGCTGATTTCCGCGCATACCATACCGCCACAACAGCAATGAATCCCGCAACCAGTGAGATCACGTCACTGGTAGAGATTGCGATAATCCCCCCAATCTCAAACATCATTGATCGGTCCAACCCTGACGCCCCTGCTCGAACAATCTGCGCGCCTGGCTATCGTTCGGGCAGACGCCACGATATTCGCTGCCTGAGCGGCCAGCCAGATAGAGATGCTCGGGGCGGCAATACCATGCCAACCCCTTCTGATGCCCCTGCTTCCACAGTTCTGCATCCATCTTTTTGCCACACTGGCCCCGATGGAACTCGACCCGCTCGGTAGTGAAGCCCAGCTTGCCATCCGCCTCCCCCACCTCACTCCACACCTTCTCGCAGGGATCATCGTTGGAGACACAGCCACCCAGCAGGGCAGCCAACAATATGATGGTGAGTCGCATAGTCATCCTTGAGCGTCATTTGGGCAGTTCATTCTACCCAGCGCCCCGCCCCTGACCAAGGACGAACACTCAGCCGTGTGAGCGCGGCAAAAAAATCAGGCGGGCCCAACGCCCGCCTGTTCGTTCAATGCCGTGGTTCACTGGTCATCGAAAGTGTCATCATCCTGCCAGCTTTCATCTTCCCACTGATCCAGCTCTTCTTCCCAGGATTCCGGATCCCACTCGTCATCAAATGAGTCGTAATCCGGCTTGTGTCCACCCATCTTCGCTCTCCTTGGATAGTTCACCCGCACTCCAATTTTATCCGGAATTGTCAGGCTCGCCAGTCAGAGGGCGTTCAAAGTTTAACCAGAGTCCGGCCGGCGATCTGGCCCAGCGTGATGGCCTCGGCGGCCTCCACTACCTGCTCCAGCCCGATCTCGGTGACGGCCTGAGTGAAGAAGCTGGCGGGCAGATCCCGCGCCAGTCGCTGCCACGCCAGTTGACGACGTTCAAATGGGCACATCACCGAATCGACCCCCTGCAGTCGCACATTGCGCAGGATAAAAGGCATCACGCTGGTCGGCAGATCGAAGCCCCCCGCCAGCCCGCAGGCCGCCACGGCGCCGCCATAGTTCATCTGGGCCAGCAACTTGGCCAGCACCTGACTGCCAACGGTGTCGATGGCACCGGCCCACAGCTGCTTCTCTAGCGGCTTGGCCGGCACCAGCAGTTCGCTGCGCGGCACGATACGGCTGGCACCCAGCGCAGTCAGCATGGCGCCCTGTTCTTCGGGACGACCGGTCAGCGCCGCCACCTGATAGCCAAGGGCTGCCAGCAGGGCAACCGAGGTGGAGCCCACACCGCCTGCCGCGCCGGTGACCAGCACCTCGCCACTTGCGGGAGTAATACCCGCCTCTTCCAGCGCCAGTACGCAGAGCATGGCGGTGAGACCGGCGGTACCGATGCACATGGCCTGTCGCTCATCCAGCCCAGCGGGCAAGGGCACCAGCCAGTCCCCCTTGACCCGCGCCTGTTCGGCCATGCCGCCCCAGTGACCTTCGCCCACGCCCCAACCGGTCAGCACCACCTTGTCACCGGGCTGATAGCGGCTGTCGGCAGATTCGAGCACGGTACCGGCGAAGTCGATGCCGGGCACCAGCGGCCACTGGCGCACGATCTTGCCCTTGCCGGTGATGGCCAGCCCATCCTTGTAGTTGATGGAGCTGTAGCTCACCGCCACCCGCACCTCTCCCTCCGGCAACTGGCTCTCGGCCAGCCGGGTCAGAGTCGGAACAGTCTTGCCGTCTTGGTTTTCCAGTAACAGAGCCTTGAACATGGTTGCCTCTTTGATGACGTGTGAAACGGGGATCAGCTGCTTTGGCACTTTTGCAGTTGAAAATCGAGAGCCAGAGCGGTGCCAATAATGGGTTCAGTCGTTCTCCAGCGCGGTGAGGCAGTGAGAGAGGGTGCGGGCCAACGCGCCCTGATTGCGCAGCACCACGGCGCGGGCCTGCTCCCCCATCTCGCGGCGGGCGTTGCCGTCGGCAAACAGCTGGCTCACCTGCTCGCCCAGCTCGGCGGCATCGGCCACGATGGCGGCGCCCCCCTGAGCCACCAACTGGCGGGTGATGTCGCTGAAGTTGAAGTAGGCGGGGCCGGTCAGACAGGGCTTGCCGAGCGCTGCCGGCTCCAGCAGGTTGTGACCGCCGATCTTCACCAGACTGCCGCCAACGAAGGCCACATCGGCCGCCGCCAGCATCAGCGGCAGCTCGCCCATGGTATCGCCGAGATAGGCCTTATCCTCCGCACTCACCGCAGCACCATCAGTGCGCCGCACGCAGCCGTAAGGGGCACACAGCTCGGCCACCCGGTCGAACCGCTCGGGGTGGCGCGGCACCAGAATGAGCAGTGCAGCGGGCTGACGCTTGAGCAGCAGATCGAAGGCGGCCAGCACCAGCTCGTCCTCACCCTGATGGGTGCTGGCGGCGATCCAGACCGGCCGATCCGCCCCCAACTGCTGACGCAGGGCGCGCCCTTTGGCCTGCACCTCGTCACCAAACTGGATATCGAACTTGATGGAGCCGGTCACCGCCAGCCGCTCGCGGCCGATGCCGAGACGGGCGAAGCGGTCGGCATCATCCTGATGCTGGCAGAGCAGATGGGTCAGCGGTCGGCTCAGGGCGTCGAAAGCACCGTGGAAACGAGCATAGCGCTGGCAGGATCGCTCGGAAAGACGGGCATTGATGATGGTCACCGGCAGGTGGCGCGCCTCGCAGGCGGCCAGCCAGTTTGGCCACAGCTCGGTCTCCATCACCCAGAGCGCACGCGGCTTGAAGGTATCGAGAAAGGCCGCAACGGCCCAGGGGTAGTCGAGCGGCGCGTAGCGATGCATCACCAAATCCCCCAGCTTGGCCGCCTGATCGGCGCCGGTGCGGGTGGTGGTGGTGAGCAGGATCGGCAGATCGGGCCGCTCCGCCTTGAGGGCACGAATGAGCGGCGTGATGGCCAGCGTCTCTCCCACGCTCACCGCATGGATCCACAGCGGCGCCTCCTGTCCGGTGGCAGGCAACCGCCCGAGATGCTCGGCCCAGCGCTCGCCAAAGCCGGGCTTGCCCTTTTTCGGCTTGTAGAGCGCCAGCAGCGCCAGCGGCAATCCCAGATGGATCAGCAGGTTGTAGAGCAGACGGTAGGGCATCTTACTGGCTCTGCTCCAGCTTGTTGCAGGCATCGACCACCTGCTCCGGCGGCAAGTCGATCAGGCACTTGAGATGACCGAACTTGCAGGTGCGCTTGAAGCAGGGGCGGCACTCGATATCGGTGTGGACGATCTCGACCCGATCCGCCAGCGGCGGGGTGTAGAGCGGCGAGGTTGAGCCATAGACCCCCACCAGCGGACGATTGAGGGCGGCGGCGATGTGCATCAGACCGGAGTCATTGGAGATGACCCGGCTGGCCAGCGCCATCAGATCGATCGCCTCGTGCAGGCTGGTCTTGCCCGCCAGCACGTGGCAGTTGGGGCGGGTCAGCAGGTTGACCCGATCCCGGATGGTATTGGCCACCGGCACATCCTTGTTGGAGCCGAAGATCCACACCTGCCACCCCTCGTCCAGATGCTGCTGGGCCACCACGGCGTAGTGCCCCTCCGGCCAGCGCTTGGCCGGGCCAAACTCGGCACCGGGGCAGAGCACCAGCACCGGACGGGCGCGATCCAGCCCCAGCCGCTCCAGCGCCTTGCTCTGGTTGATCAGATCGACGTGGAGCGCCGGATGCGGAATGGTCGGGATATCGGCCCGGCTCTTCATCTGCTCCTTGGGATAGGCGAGCGCCAGATAGCCCTCCACCATCAGCGGGAAGGCGGACTTGTTGCTGCGCAGGTCGTTGAGCAGACCGTAGCGGCTCTCGCCCTTCCAGCCGGTACGCACCGGAATGCGGGCAAACCAGGGGATCAGCGCCGACTTCATGGAGTTGGGCTGTACTATGGCCTGATCGTACTGCTCGGCCGCCAGCTGCTTGCCGAGGCGGCGGCGCGCCACCAGCTTGAAGTCACCATGGCCAAGGGGCATGGTGATCGCCTTGTCCACCTCCGGCATCCGCTCCAGCAGGGCGCAGCACCAGGCGGGGGCCATCACGTGCAGCTCACATTCGGGATGGTTGGCCTTGATCGCCTTGTAGAGGCTCTGGGACATCACCATATCGCCGACCCAGGAGGGGCCGATCACCAATATTTTCATCACGCGTCTTCTCTCGGGTCTGGCCCGGCGGTTAATCATCACTGGGCGAGATTATGCCCCAAGAATGACTGGATAAATAACAGAAGATCCTTGGCAATCGCCCGAGCCGCCTCATTTTTCCAGCGATGACTTTCTTTCTACCGGGCGAGATACAACATCAGCAAGTCAGGCAGACTGCTGGCAGAAACGGGTAATGGCGGCTCTCTCTTTGGCCCGTTTTTCCGTTAGAATGGCCCATCAATACGCATTTGACCCGCCAGCCGGGCAATAACCGTGAGCCCACATTCGTGAAAAAACCAACTCTGGCTGCCGTTCTGATCGTCAAGAATGAAGCCGACAACCTGCGCAAGTGCCTCGCCTCCCTCGACGGACTGGTGGACGAGATCGTCATTCTGGACTCCGGCAGTCAGGACGAGACCCCGGCCATTGCCGCCGAATTTGGCGCCCGCTTCTTCGTCAACGCCAAGTGGCCGGGCTTTGGCAAGCAGCGCCGGCTGGCCCAGTCCCATGTGCAGTCCGACTGGGTACTGTGGCTGGATGCCGACGAGCGGCTCACCCCCGAGCTGAAAACCGCCATCGCCAACGTGATGGCCAATCCGGCCAGCGATACCATCTACTCGATCCCGCGCCTCTCCTGGGTCTTTGGCCGCTTTATCCGCCACAGCGGCTGGTATCCGGATCGGGTGCTGCGTCTCTATCCCAAGGCGCTCACCGGCTACAACGAGGCGCTGGTGCACGAAAAGGTAGAAGTACGGGCCAACATGAAGATCGTCAATATTCATGGCGACCTGCTCCACTTCACCTATCGGGACCTGGAGCACTATCTGGTGAAATCCGCCGGTTATGCCCGTGCCTGGGCCGATCAGCGCACCGCCCGCGGCAAGAAGGGCTCCCTCAGTCAGGGGCTGATCCATGCGGTCGGCTGCTTCCTCAAGATGTACTTGCTCAAAGCGGGCTTCCTCGACGGCAAGCAGGGGCTGCTGCTGGCGATCCTCTCCGCCCACTCCACCTTCGTCAAATACGCCGACCTCTGGGTGCGCCAGCAGCCGCAGCAGCCGGAATAACCGTCATACGAAACAGGGCCCCGCGGGGCCCTGTTTGCATTGCTGCACACCTTACTTCTGCCAGAAAGGCGCCGCCCAGCGGGCCATCACCGGCACCATGGTCTTGGGATCGAGCTGGCTCATATCCTCCGGATGGTCGCTATCCTCGGGCGGGCTGAAGGCGAGGTGACGCCCTTCGCTGTTGAGAGGCTTCCAGCGCAGCGGAGTGGCGGAGCGGCGCATCGGGAAGAAACCGATGGTCGGCACATCGAGCGCGCCGGCAATATGGAGCGGGCCGGTACTGCCGGCGATAAACAGGGCTGCGTTGGCCAGCACCTGACAGAACATCGGCAGACCGTCGCTGGAGCGGTAGATCCAGCCGTTGCCGCCGTGGGCCAGCAGCTCGGCCGCCAGCTGTTCGGCCATCTTCTCCTCGCCCGGGCCAGCGGTCAGCACACACTGCAGTTCGGGGCAGGCTTGGTTTAGCTTGATAATGATGCGGGCGTACTGCTCGATGGAGAGGTTGTTGGCCGAACCGCCGCTACCGGCATGCACCATCAGCCAGGGGCGGCTGGCATCGAGCTTGAGCTTGAGTGCCAGCTGCTCGCGCACCTGTCGCAGGGTCTCGTCATCGAACTGCAGGAAGGGGGTCTTGGGCTCCACCACGGCCACCTGCTGATCGGCCAGGAAGCGGCGGATCAGCTCCAGGTTGTACTCGGACTCCGGCTTCTGGGAGCGGGAGCGACGCTGCACCAGCCGCTGGTTGTAGAGCACCTGCGCCAGCTTGGTCGCCGGGGCCAGCCGGTAAGGGATGTGTGCCTTCCACACCAGCATGGCGTTGCGGGAGTTGGAGAAGAGGCAGATGGACGCATCGAACGCTGCCGCCTTGATCCGCGCCAGCAGCGCTCGCTGTTGCTCCTTGTCGGCCCGCACACCCGGATCGATGATCACCTCGTCAATCCAGGGGCAGAGCCGGGCCAGCGGCGCCGTGTAGGCCGGAACCAGGGCAGTCACATGACACTCCATGGAGCCTTTGAGCATGGCGAAGCTAGGCCACGCCAGCATGAAGTCACCAATCTTGTCATTGCGAACGACCAGAATACGTTTCATAAAAAATCCCTTTGCTCCCTGTCACCAATGCAAGGAGGCTTGATGCGCGATGGCGTATTCTTGCCTGATGCACTGCTATTCTCAAGCGACGACCTTATAATGCGACCAAATTTCCAGGTTGCAGGACCACAAAGATGACTACCAGGGTGATTTATCCCGGGACGTTTGATCCCGTTACCAATGGCCACGCCGATCTCATCGGCCGCGCCGCCAAGCTGTTTGACGAGGTGGTGGTCGGGGTCGCCAACAGCCCGAGCAAGCGCCCGCTGTTCGATCTGGCAGAACGTGTCCAGCTTGTCCAGCAAGTGACCAGCCAGCTTCCCAACGTCAAGGTGGTGGGCTTCTCTGGCCTGCTGGTCGATTTCGCCAAAGAGCATCAGGCCAACGTGCTGATCCGCGGCCTGCGCGCCGTCTCCGACTTCGAGTACGAGTTCCAGCTGGCCAACATGAACCGCCGCCTGATGCCGGAGCTGGAAAGCGTCTTCCTCACCCCGGCGGAGGAGAACTCCTTTATCTCCTCCACCCTGGTGAAAGAGGTGGCGCTGCACGGTGGCGATATCCGCCAGTTTGTCGACCCCTTAGTGGCACAGGCCATCGCCGCCAAGCAGAAAGGGTGAGCCCCTTCCACACTCGCCATTCCCGACGGCAACAACGAACAAGGGCTACCCACGGGTAGCCCTTGTTGTTTAATCCCCTTCCCCCCTAATGGCTCAGCGCTGGCAATGGCTGCAAAAAACCGTGGTGCGCTGCCCCATTCTGATTTCGGTCAGCAGGGTGTGACAGTGGAAACAGGGCTGACCGCCCCGGCCATAGACCTGCAACTGCTGCACGAAATAGCCCGGCTTGCCATCGGCACTGGTGAAATCCTTGAGGGTAGTGCCACCCTGGCGAATCGCCTCGGCCAATACTCGCTTGATCTCGGCCACCAGGGTTCCCAGCCGCTCGGCACTGATATTGCCCGCCGCCCGCTTGGGGTGAATACCGGCGGCATAGAGCGCCTCGTTGGCGTAGATGTTGCCCACCCCGACCACCACCTGATTGTCCATCAGGAACTGCTTGATGGCGGTGCTGCGCCCCTTGGCGCGCCCCTGCAGGTAATCGGCATTGAAGGCATCGGTGAGCGGCTCGGGCCCCAGCTTGGCGAGCAGCGCATGGGCTTCGGCCGGTTCACGGGTCCACAGCAGGGCACCGAAGCGGCGCGGGTCGTTGAGCCGCAGCAGCTTGCCATTCTCCAGCTCGATATCCACGTGGTCGTGCTTCTCGGCCGGCGTGCCGATATCCAGCACCCGCAGGCTGCCGGACATCCCAAGATGAAGGATGGCGGTGCCGAAATCGGTCTCCAGCAGCAGGTATTTGGCGCGGCGACGCACCCGATGGATGGTGAGATCCACCAGCTCCTGAATTTCACCGGGGATCGGCCAGCGCAGGCGGCCATCCCGCACCACCACGCGCGTCACCTTGATACCGGTAAGCCAGGGGGAGATGCCCTGACGACTGACTTCAACTTCTGGCAATTCAGGCATGGGCACCTCGCAAGGAAAAGGAACTCAGGGGGCAGGACGCAGCAGATCGCGATACTGCTCGGCAGTGAGGGCGAGCCAGAGACCGGACGACAGCTGGGCGCCATATTGGCCGCTGTTCTGATAGAGGCCGATCTCGACCGGATCGTTCTGGCCGGCAATCCACACCTTGATGGTCACCGGGGTACCGCGCACCACCTCGCCGGGGGGCAACAACCAGCCCTGCCAGCGTGCCAGACGGGCATCCAGCTGCGCCGTGTCGAGCCCCAGATCCGGCCCGCTGCGCCAGCCCTGGCCGATCCGTTCAATCTGCCAGCTCGGTCCCTGCCAGGTGAGCACCACCGCATCCTCCGGCAACAGCGGACGCGCGCGTTTGGCGCTGTTCTCCTGCTGGGCAGTCTCCATACGATGCAACAGGGTGATCACGATCAGCACCACCACGATGATCACGTTATTCCAGCCTTTGCGGCTCAATTTGAACATGACAAGCCTCCCTTTGAACCGGCAGTGTACTGAATTCGGCGCATAAAAAAACCCGGCACAAGGCCGGGTTTTTGGGAACGCAGCATCAAGTAATTACTTGATTTTGCCTTCCTTGTAGATCACATGCTGACGAACAACGGGATCAAACTTTTTGATCTCCATTTTTTCGGGCATGGTGCGCTTGTTTTTGGTAGTGGTATAGAAGTGACCAGTACCGGCGCTGGAGTTCAGGCGAATTTTCTCGCGAATACCTTTAGCCATGATCTAATTCCTTATACCTTAACACCGCTGGCGCGCAGTTCAGCCAGAACCACTTCAACGCCACGCTTGTCGATGATACGCATGCCTTTTGCGGATACGCGCAGGCTTACGAAGCGTTTTTCACTCTCAACCCAGAAACGGTGAGTGTGCAGGTTCGGCAGGAAACGACGCTTGGTAGCGTTGTTAGCGTGCGAACGGTTGTTACCAACTGCCGGGCGCTTGCCGGTTACTTGGCATACTCTAGACATGTCAGTCTCTCCAAATCTTACTTCATTGCTCGAGCAAATATCTGCCCCGCTGGCCTTCGATTGCGGGGCAAACAGAAGGCGGCATTTTATACAGCATCCGTGATCAAAGATCAACTAATACGGTGCCGGAGCACAGTCATAACCAACCGCGCTCGGCAAAAGAAACCGTGATGCCGTCACCGATCACCAAGTGATCCAGCACTCTGATATCGATCAGGGCCAAAGCGGCCGTGATCCGATCCGTGATCTGGCGGTCGGCCCTACTGGGCTCGGCGACGCCGGACGGGTGATTATGCGCCAGAATCACAGCGGCTGCATTATGTTTGAGTGCGATCTGCACGATTTCTCTTGGCCAGACGCTTGCCGAATCGATGGTGCCGAAAAAAAGCTCAACAAATTGAATGACTCTGTGCTGATTGTCGAGCAACAGCAGGGCAAACACTTCCCTCGGCCGATCCCGCAGTTGGGCCTGCAGATAGTCCCGGGTCAGCTGGGGTGAAGTGAGCGCATCGCCCCGTTGCAGTTGCTCGGCCAGATGGCGTCTGGCCATCTCCAGCACCGCCTGCAACTGGGCATATTTGGCCGGGCCAAGGCCATGCGCCTCGCAGAATGCTTGCTGATCCGCCCCCAGCAAGCTGCGCAAAGAGCCGAATTGATTCAACAAGTTGCGTGATAGATCCACCGCACTCAGGCCATTGACGCCAGTGCGCAGAAAGATGGCGAGCAGCTCGGCATCGGAAAGCGCAGCGGGCCCCTGACGCAGCAGCTTCTCTCTGGGTCGTTCATCTTCCGGCCACTCTTTGATGCTCATATGTCTCTCCCTCATCCCTGTAGAGACAAAACATAGCAAAAAATTGCGCGTGCCCGACCACACCCCTTGATGCCAACCCCTGTCGTCATCCACTGCCTGTGGTATCTTAGCCGACCAGTCAGAATGAGCCGGATAGAGAAACAGCAGATGAGATTGGCCGATAAACGCATCCTGTTGGGTGTCAGTGGCGGGATCGCCGCCTACAAGAGTGCCGAGCTGGTACGCCGCCTGAAAGATCAGGGCGCCGACGTTCGAGTGGTGATGACCCGCTCCGCCAAGGAGTTCATCACCCCGCTGACCCTGCAGGCAGTCTCCGGTCATCCGGTGGCCTACAGCCTGCTGGATCCCTCTGCCGAAGCGGGCATGGGCCATATCGAGCTAGCCAAATGGGCCGATCTGGTACTGATCGCCCCCGCCAGCGCCAATCTGATGGCACGGATGGCCGCCGGCATGGCCGACGAGCTGCTGACAACCCTCTGTCTGGCCACCCCGGCGCCCATCGCGCTGGCGCCCGCCATGAACCAGCAGATGTATCTCAACGCTGCGACCCAGGCCAACCTCAAGACCCTGGCCAGTCGCGGCATCCTGCTGTGGGGGCCGGACGCCGGCAGCCAGGCCTGTGGCGACGTGGGCCCGGGTCGGATGCTGGATCCCCTCGAACTGGTGGATCGCTGCTGTCAGCAGCTGGCCGCCGAGCCCTTGCTGGCAGGCGTCAAGCTGCTGCTCACCGCAGGGCCAACCCGCGAGGCGCTCGATCCGGTGCGCTACATCAGCAACCACAGCTCCGGCAAGATGGGCTATGCCATCGCCCGCGCCGCTCGTGAAGCGGGTGCCGAGGTGTCGCTGGTGAGCGGCCCGGTAGCACTGGCCACGCCGGCAGGCGTCACCCGCATCGATGTCGAGAGCGCCGAGCAGATGCATCAGGCGGTGATGAGCCGGGTCGGCGAGTGCGACCTCTTCATCGGTTGCGCCGCGGTGGCCGACTACCGTCCCGAACAGGTCGCCAGTCAGAAGATCAAGAAGACCGGCGACAATGACCAGATGGTGGTGAAGCTGGTGAAAAACCCCGACATTATCGCGGCCGTCGGCGCCCTTTCAGACAAACCCTTCACCGTCGGATTTGCCGCCGAAACCGTGGATGTGGAACAATACGCCCTCGACAAGTTGCAGCGTAAGCGGCTGGACATGATCGCCGCCAACGATGTGTCCCGCGAGGGGCAGGGCTTCAACGCCGATGACAACGCCCTGACCGTGTTCTGGCAAGGGGGCCAGGCCCCGCTGCCGCTGGCCGACAAGCTGACGCTGGCCCGTCACCTGATCGCCCTGATTGCACGCCACTACCGGCACTGAGCGTCCAGAAAGAACAAGACTCACGGCGCCCCGCCTGCCAAGAGGGGTGCCAATACAAGATCCAACTGAAAAAGCGATTCATGACTACACAAATTGAACTGAAGATTCTGGATGCCCGTATCGGTACCGAGTACCCGCTGCCCGCCTACGCCACACCGGGCTCTGCCGGTATGGATCTGCGTGCCCTGCTGGATGCGCCGCTGACTCTGGCTCCGGGTGATACCACTCTGGTGCCGACCGGTCTGGCTATTCACATCCAGGATCCGGGTCTGTGTGCCACCATCCTGCCCCGCTCCGGCCTCGGCCATAAGCACGGCATCGTGCTGGGCAACCTGGTCGGTCTGATCGATTCCGATTACCAGGGTCAGCTGATGGTCTCAGTCTGGAACCGCGGCAAAGATGAGTTCACCATGCAACCCGGCGAGCGCATCGCCCAGCTGGTGATCATGCCGGTAGTTCAGGCCAGCTTCCAACTGGTCGATGAGTTCAATCAGAGCGAACGGGGTGAAGGCGGTTTTGGTTCTTCTGGTCGCCAATAACAGACCACACCAGCCCGATGGGCGGTGCTTAATAATAGAATCAAGCCATTGTTTTTTTAGGGGAATCCATGGCAAGCAGTAATCAGAAACAGAGTCGGCGCGATCAGATCCTGCAAGCGCTCGCCCATATGCTGGAAACCAGTCCGGGTCAGCGTATCACCACGGCCCGTCTGGCGACCGAGGTCGGCGTCTCTGAAGCAGCCCTCTATCGACATTTTCCCAGCAAGGCGCGGATGTTCGAGGGGCTGATCGACTTTATCGAGGATTCCCTGCTGTCACGGGTCAATCTGATCATGGCGGAAGAGAAGGACACCATGGCACGCTGCCACCACATCCTGCAGCTGCTGCTGGTGTTCGCCGAGCGCAATCCCGGCATTACCCGTATCCTCAATGGCGATGCCCTGTTGGGTGAACACGACCGGTTACGGGATCGCATCAGCATCCTGTTCGACAAGCTGGAGACCCAGATCAAGCAGGTGCTGCGCGAGAAGCGGCTGCGCGAGGGTCAGGGCTTCCAGCTCGACGAGACCATGCTGGCCAATCTGCTGCTGGCCTATACCGAGGGGCGCATCAGCCAGTTCGTTCGCTCCGAGTTCAAGCTCAAGCCCACCGCCGGTTTCGAAGATCAGTGGCAATTTATCCGCAGCCAACTGCTGCAGAGTTGATGGTTTTTTCACGTCATTCAGCAAAAAGAAGGGAGGCTTTGGCCTCCCTTCTTTTTTGTGTCAGGTTTTTATGGCAGAAAAGAAGTACCAGATGCGACCCGTACTGTCGCGCTGCGGTGTTAGATTTATCCACCATAAACCTTTTAGAACCTGACAGGACATCCTATGGAACCCGAAATCATTACCGAAGCGCAGACCTGGCTGGTCAATAATCAGGGGCTGCTGATCGAGTATACCGTCAACATCGCTGCCGCCCTGCTGACCCTGCTGGTCGGCTATATTGCCGCCAACCTCATCAGCGGTGGCGTGGTCAAGGTGATGCAGGCCCGCAAGCTCGACACCACCGTCACTCACTTCGTCGGCAGCATCCTCAAGTACGCCATTCTGGTATTCGTGGTGATCGCCGCGCTGGGCCGGGTCGGGGTGCAAACCGCCTCCTTCGTCGCCATTATCGGTGCCGCCGGTCTGGCCATCGGTCTGGCGTTGCAGGGTTCGCTCTCCAACTTCGCCGCCGGCTTCCTGCTGATCATCTTCCGCCCGATCAAGGCGGGCGAGTTTATCGAAGTGGCAGGCACGTCTGGCGTGGTTCAGTCGGTGCAACTCTTCACCACCACCCTCACCTCCGGTGACAACAAGATGGTGGTAGTCCCGAACTCCGCCATCCTCAACGGCACCATCGTCAACTACTCGCGCATGGATACCCGCCGCGTCGACATGACCTTCGGCATCGGTTACGGCTCCGACCTGCGCAAGGCCAAGCAGATCCTCGAGCGTCTGGTGAATGAAGAGCCACGCATCCTGAAAGATCCGGTCGTCACCATCGCCGTCGCCGCGCTGGCCGACTCCTCGGTCAATATCGTGGTGCGCCCGTGGGTGAAAACCGCTGACTACTGGGGTGTCTGGTTCGACTTCCACGAGAAGGTGAAACTCACCTTTGATGCCGAAGGGATCGAAATTCCCTTCCCGCAAATGGTGATGCACATGCAAAAAACGCAGGCGTGATCGCGGTTCTGCAGCAACCCACAATGCCAGCCTTCGAGCTGGCATTGTCATTTCTGGCTCCGGCCCATGACTATTTCGATGCATAACCAAGCCAGCGGAATGAAAACAATTTCAGAGCAGCGGGCCAGCCCCAATCATGAGCGAGCGCAAGATTCCCCTTGCTTTCGTGACTCATAATCCCGATGTTCTGGTTGTATACTCCCGACGGTTGCCCCATTGCGGTAAAAGACAATCGGTAAAACTCTGTTACACGGGCCGCCCGGCCGGCTCGCTATAATGCTCGGATAATAAGGTTTGGCGGGACCTTGCCTGCAAGGTTCAAACACAACTTGGCATTTCAGGAATCCTATGAAAAACATCAATCCAACCCAAACCCAGGCCTGGCAGGCACTGGAAGCCCACTTTGCAGCAAACAAAGAGACCCGACTCAAGGATCTGTTCGCGCAGGACCCGAAGCGCTTTGACAAGTTTTCCCTGACCTTCGGCGGCGACATTCTGGTTGATTACTCGAAGAACCTGATCACCGAAGAAACCCTCAAGTTGCTGGTTGATCTGGCCAAAGAGACCGATCTTCGCAGCGCGATCGATGCCATGTTCAATGGCGACAAGATCAACATGACCGAAGGCCGCTCCGTACTGCACGTGGCCCTGCGCAACCGCTCCGACCGCCCCATCGAGTGCGACGGCAAGGATGTGATGCCGGAAGTGAACGCCGTACTGGCCAAGATGAAAGGCTTCTGCGAGAAGGTAATCGGAGGCGAGTGGAAAGGCTACACCGGCAAGGCGATCCAGCACGTGGTCAACATCGGTATCGGTGGCTCTGATCTCGGCCCGGTGATGATCACCGAGGCACTGCGTCCCTACAAAAACCACCTGCAGATGCACTTCGTCTCCAACGTCGATGGCACCCACATCGCCGAGACCCTGAAGAAGATCGATCCGGAAACCACCCTGTTCCTGGTGGCCTCCAAGACCTTCACCACCCAGGAGACCATGACCAACGCCCTGACCGCTCGCGACTGGTTCATCAACATCGCCGGTGACAAGGCCCACGTTGCCAAGCACTTTGCTGCCCTCTCCACCAACGGCAAGGCCGTGGCCGAGTTCGGCATCGACACCGACAACATGTTCGAGTTCTGGGACTGGGTTGGCGGCCGCTACTCCTCCTGGTCTGCCATCGGCATGCCCATTGCCCTCTCCGTCGGTTTCGAGAACTTCGAAGCCCTGCTGCAAGGTGCCTTCGAGATGGACATGCACTTCGCCACTGCCTCCTATGAGCAGAACGTGCCGGTGCTGCTGGCGCTGATCGGCCTGTGGTACAACAACTTCTACGGTGCCGAGTCCGAAGCCATTCTGCCGTACGACCAGTACATGCACCGCTTCCCTGCCTACTTCCAGCAGGGCAACATGGAATCCAACGGCAAGTACGTGGATCGCAACGGCAAGCCGGTTGACTACCAGACTGGCCCCATCATCTGGGGTGAGCCGGGCACCAACGGCCAGCACGCCTTCTACCAGCTGATCCATCAGGGCACCAAGCTGATCCCCTGTGACTTCCTGGCGCCGGCCATCAGCCACAACCCGATCGGTGACCACCATCCGAAACTGCTGGCCAACTTCTTCGCCCAGACCGAGGCGCTGGCTTTCGGCAAGAGCAAGGAAGAGGTCGAAGCCGAGTTCCTGGCTGCTGGTAAAACGCTGGAGCAGGTCAAGGATCTGGTGCCGTTCAAGGTGTTCGAAGGCAACCGCCCGACCAACTCCATCCTGTTCAAGAGCCTGACCCCGAAAACCCTGGGTGCCCTGATCGCCATGTACGAGCACAAGATCTTCGTACAGGGCGCAATCTGGAACATCTTCTCCTTCGACCAGTGGGGCGTGGAGCTTGGCAAACAGCTGGCCAACAAGATCCTGCCGGAGCTGGGCAACAACGAGGCTGTCACCAGCCACGACTGCTCTACCAACGGTCTGATCAACACCTGGAAAGCGTGGAAAGCCTGATTTATCCGGCCTTTCTGAATGCAAAAGCCCCGCTCGATGAGCGCAATGCTGTTCACTTAAGCGGAGCCGCATTGCGATCTACCGGAAAGCGGGTCTTTGATATCTTCACCGCCCTGGGTCTCGATGGCCTGGGGCGTTTTTCTATGAACATGACGCCTATGCTCCCCCGCAACTCCGCCAACCTCCGTGGGGTATGGGCTGGCGATATCGCGCCCGCCATCACTGCCATCTGGTTCGCGATGAACTGACAGGCAAACTTGAAGCTCACCTCATTGGGCGCTCGCTGATGAGCTACGGCGGCCTGGCTCGCCTCCCGCCTGACCAGATTGTATCCAAGCAGCAAACCCCACTGTTCCTGATAAACCAAGTCCACTTTCTTGCTTCTCAGTGTGATGGCGTTGTGCTGCATCGCACTTTTGATATCCCGGTATCCCAACTCGATTTCCCAGCGCTCGTGGTACAGGGTCGCCACCTGCGCTGCGCTGAATCGGGTTACGGGCAGGGAGGTAAAGACCGTTTTCTCCTTGCCTGCCACCTCGTAGGTCACTGCGCGAACTTGCCAGTGCGTCGGCAACGCCGGGTTTTTCTTGCGTGCCTGAGGCGAGACCGTCATTTGCAACAGACGGTCACCGTCGCCATAGCGCTCCAGTTCCGTGTATACCAGCCCCTTGCGTTCCGGGATGAGCCAGTGACGGTCGGTGTCTTCGGCCTGAATTCGTAGCAACAGGTCGGCACCGAAGAAACCTTTATCCAGCAGGGTCACCGACTTGTCCGGCAATGAGTGAATGAACTCACTGGCCAGGGGGATTTCCCCTTTGCGATACGGGCTGATGGCCGCGTTGGCAATGACATGCGAGCGGACATTCATCAGCGTGACCAGCCGCAGCATTGGATAGGGTGTCTGCCGGTTGGTTGACGTGTTACCCGAACCGAAATGCGCCCTGAGTTCAGGCATATCCTGGGTACGAAACAGGGCTCCATCGATGGCAAAGACCTGTAAACCGTGCCACTGGTCTTCAGGATAACGTTCCCGTCCCCACACATCGGCACACTGCTTGAACAGCCACTCGAGCGGCTGTTTGCCGAGCCGCTGACGGGCTTGAGACAGGGCACTGTCCGCGAGCAAGGCGTCATTGGCCAACCCGTCTGCACAGATATTGAGGCGCCGAGCGACCTCGGAGATGGGCTCATTACGGAAAAAGGCCATCCCCACGACGAGCCACAAGACCATATCAGAAGGTAAGCGGCGTCGGCGGATAGTGGCCTTTTCAGACAAGGCGGCAGCGGCAGTAATCCATTCGTCGGGAATATGGTCGGCAAAAATTGCCAGCCGAGCCAGCATGTCGCCAGATGTCTCAACAACATCGCTCAGGTCGTTTGCAATAGACATAAAAAAATCCGGAACCAGTGATTGGTTCCGGATTGTCCTACAGCAGAAGGATCGGTCAATGGATCCTTAACTGATCAGCATTGCGCTCGATGAGCGGGGCTTTTTATTTTTCACCCTTCTCCCACTGGGAGAAGGGCTGGGGATGAGGGGGGATTAACCGCCAACGGCGATGCGCTTCATGTCCTTCATGTAACCACGCAGTACCTGGCCGATTTTCTCGATCGGGTGGTTGCGGGTCGCTTCGTTGGCCGCCAGCAGCGCCAGGTTATCGACGCTCTGCCCTTCCGCCTTGCTGGCACCCAGATCGCCCGCTTTCAGGGTCGGCATGAAGTGCTCACGCAGCAACGGCACGGCGGCGTTGGCGAACAGGTAGTTACCGTACTCGGCGGTATCGGAGATGACCACGTTCATCTCGTACAGACGCTTGCGAGCAACGGTGTTGGCGATCAGCGGCAGTTCGTGCAGGGATTCGTAGTAGGCAGACTCCTCGTAGATACCGGAAGCCACCATGGTCTCGAACGCCAGCTCGACACCCGCCTTGACCATGGCCACCATCACCACGCCATTGTCGAAGTACTCCTGCTCGGCAATCTTGCCTGCGAACGCCGGGGCGTTTTCGAAGGCAGACTTGCCGGTCTCTTCGCGCCAGGTGAACAGTTTGACGTCATCTTCGGCCCAGTCAGCCATCATGCCGCGGGAGAACTCACCGGCAATGATGTCGTCCATATGCTTCTCGAACAGCGGGCGCATCAGGGTTTTGAGCTGCTCGGAGAGCTCGAAGCCGCGCAGCTTGGCCGGGTTGGAGAGGCGGTCCATCATCAGGCTGATACCACCCTGTTTCAGGGCTTCGGTAATGGTCTCCCAGCCGAACTGGATCAGCTTGCCGGCGTAGGCCGGTTCGGTCCCTTCGGCAACCAGCTTGTCGTAGCAGAGCAGAGAACCGGCCTGCAGCATGCCGCAGAGGATGGTCTGCTCGCCCATCAGATCGGATTTCACTTCCGCCACGAAGGAGGACTCCAGCACCCCGGCACGGTCGCCGCCGGTAGCAGAGGCCCACGCCTTGGCGATGGCCATGCCTTCGCCTTTCGGGTCATTTTCAGGGTGAACGGCGATCAGGGTCGGCACACCAAAGCCACGCTTGTACTCTTCGCGCACTTCGGTGCCCGGGCACTTGGGCGCCACCATCACGACGGTGATATCGGCGCGGATCTGCTGACCCTCTTCCACCACGTTGAAGCCGTGGGAGTAGCCCAAGGCCGCACCCTGCTTCATCAGCGGCATCACGGTTTTGACGACGTCAGAGTGCTGCTTGTCCGGGGTCAGGTTCAGCACCAGATCGGCGGTCGGGATCAGCTCTTCATAGGTGCCAACCGCGAAGCCGTTGTCGGTAGCCTTTTGCCAGGAGGCTCGCTTCTCGGTGATGGCGGCCTTGCGCAGGGCGTAGGAGATATCCAACCCGGAGTCGCGCATGTTCAGACCCTGGTTCAGACCCTGGGCACCACAGCCCACAATCACCACCTTCTTGCCCTTCAGCACGTTGCAGCCGTCCGCGAACTCTTCGCGCTGCATGAAACGACACTTGCCCAGCTGGGCCAACTGCTGACGCAGGTTCAAGGTGTTGAAATAGTTAGCCATGGTGATTGCTCCGTTCGATTGATTCCATGCCGGGTAGCGGCGTTGTCTGAACAACTATAGCGCGGGACACTTATTGCCTGAACTGATATATTCGAAACAGTACGTTGCAATAAATGAAAGATGATTCTTGGCAATTTATCCCTATACGCGCCCCCATTTCGGCAATATTGCCGCTGACTTATCCGGGGACGTGGTTGCCGAAGCCGAACGGTGCGGCATGAATTTATGCCCTGACTGCAGCAGGAAGTGATCAATGGACCTTCGCAATCTCGAGCTGTTTCTCCACCTCGCCGACTCCCTTCATTTCGGCAAGAGCGCCGATGCCATGGCGGTCAGCCCCTCGACCCTGAGCCGTGCCATCCAGCGGCTGGAGCAGGAGACCGGCTGCATCCTGTTCGAGCGAGATAACCGCTCAGTGCGACTCACCCCCGCCGGCGAGAAGCTGCGGGAGTTTGGCGGCGGCCTGTTGCAAGAGTGGCGCCAGCTCAAGCAGGAGCTTAAACGCAGCGATGAACCACTGCAGGGACGGCTGCGCGTGTTCTGCTCGGTCACTGCCAGCTACTTTCTGCTGCCCGAGGTGCTGGAGCGCTTTCGCCGCCGCTACCCCCAGCTGGAGATCAAGCTGGAGACCGGCGACCCGGCGCTGGCGGTGGACAAGATCCTGGCCGACGAGGCCGATCTCGCCATCGCCGCTCGCCCCGATGCCCAGCCCGCCAAGCTGGAATTCGCCAGCCTGCAGCTGGTGCCGCTGGTCTTTATCGCGCCGCGCAATGCCCCGCAGCTGAACCAGTGGTTCCGTCAGGGCGAGCCGGACTGGGAGCAGCTGCCCGTCATCCTCTCCGAGCAGGGCTTGGCCCGCAAACGCAGCGATCAGTGGTTTCGCAACAAGGGGATCGCCCCCAACATCTACGCCGAAGTGGCGGGGAACGAGGGGATTGTCGCCATGGTGGCGCTTGGTTGTGGCGTGGGGCTGGTACCGGCGGCGGTGATCGACCACAGCCCGCTCGGCGACAAGGTACGGATCATCGACCTCAAACCCGCCTTCAAGCCATTTGATGTGGGGATCGGGGTACTCAAGAAGCGGCTGGAGGAGCCATTGATCCGCGCCTTCTGGGATACCGCGCAGAATCAGGGTTCACTGCGCTGACACCGGTTTATAGATGAGTGCCGGATTAGCCATCATGGCGCGACTGGGCCGCGGCAAGTCGGGATTGTGCAGCTCGAGGCGCAACCGCTCATCCAGTTTTAGCCGCCGAATGGTGCTGCCAAATCCCTCTTCAAAGACCCGGTCAAAAGCACCAGACTGCCGTGCCCGCTGCAGGCCGAGCTCGATACGCTGCGCCAGCTCCGGATAGTTGGGCGAGACAAAGAAGAGCAGTGCCAGCGGATAGCGAAACACCAGACGAGGCTCGATGGCGAGATCGGGATGTTGCCTGAGCTCATCCTCGATCTCGATGACCGAGCGCAGGAAGCAGTCAAAGCGCTTCTTGCTCAGCATGTTGAAGAGCGCCTCATAGAGATTGCCCACCGTCACCTTGAGGCCGTTGGCCTTGAGCAGCCGGGTATCGGGCCAGGATCTGTGCTGACCGATGGAGAGTCCGGCGCGATGCCAGTCCGCCAACGACCCGATCGCGGCAAATCGCCCCTCATCCCCCTGCCGAACAAGACACACCCGCCAGCCGAGCAGCCCCTTGGCCAGCGGAATGTGTACTGCCAGCAGATCCCGCTCTCGCTCACCATCCGGGGCAAAGACACCGACCTGAACCAGCTCGCCGCTGCGAAGCTCCTTCACCGCCCGCCCCTGCTCCATTTGCGGACTGGAGACCAGCTGGTAGGGGCCATACTCGAGCACGGTGAGATCGAGAGAGAGCCGCAGCAACTGGACGACGGCAGGGTTGGGGTGATCCAGCAGCAGATTCCAGGCGCGGATCGACTGCACGGCAGCCGACGCATCCGCCGCCCACAGCCACAACACCATGCACCACAATCCGACTCGCTTCATTCCCTGCACCATCCAAGCGCCATGCTTCTGGTCATACTATAACGCCAGCCAAGGGCCTGATACGGCGTTCGCTGCCAGATGTGTGAACCTTCTCCGGTCCCTCTCATGTCAGAAGTGACAATAGGCAAACCGGGTAAGGGATCGCAGACTGAATATTCGCCATCATCGAACCACATCAGGGAGGTGCGCCACGAAACAGCATCTGGTCGAGATCAAGGGTTCAACCCTGTTTGACGAGTATCTGCAAAGCATGGGCGTGCCCAGTACGGCACTGGACCGGGAGCAGGATATCTATCTGCAGGAACGTCACCTGGGCGCCATTCGCCGGGGGCAAGACGAGTTGCGCTTTTATCTGCGTGCCAATGCCCTGAACAAACGGTGATCAGGATCCGGTCACAGAACCCGCAACAAAGGCGTATTAGACTGGTATCTTCCCCCTTCTGTCGGGAGTGCCCATGAAAGCAAGCGGTCTGGATCGGCTGTTCAAACCCCACTCAATCGCTGTGATCGGCGCCTCGACCGACCCGCTCAAGGCGGGTCATGTGATCGTGCGCCACCTGCTGGCAGGCCAGTTCAAAGGGCCCATCCTCCCCGTCACCCCGCGCAACAAGGCCATCGCCGGCGTGCTGGCCTATCCCGATATCGCCAGCCTGCCGCTGACTCCGGATCTCGCCATCATCTGCACCAGGCGGGAGCGGGTCTTGCCGTTGCTGGAAACGCTCGGCCAGAAGGGCGCGGGGGCGGCCATCATACTGGCCGCCGACTTTTCCCCCGAGGAGCGGCTGGAGCTGAAACGGGTCTGCCAGCAATATGGCATTCGCCTGCTCGGCCCCAACAGCATGGGGATGTTGCTGCCCGGCCAGGGGATTAACGCCAGCTTTTCCCCCATTGCCGCCAAGCCGGGACAGGTCGCCTTTCTCTCGCAATCTGCCGCCGTCAGTACCACCATTCTGGATTGGGCCAAGCAGCATGAGTTGGGCTTCTCCGCCTTCATCTCCCTTGGCGATCACTGCGATATCGACTTCGGCCAGCTGCTGGATCAGCTCTCCCGCGACAGCGTCACCCGCGCCATCTTGATCTACATGGACAAGTTGCACGACGCACGCCACTTTCTCTCGGCGGCGCGGGCTGCCTCGCGCAACAAGCCGATCCTGGTGCTGAAAAGCGGGCGCCATGATCCGGCCCACGGCCTCGACAATGTCTATGATGCCGCCATCCGCCGCGCCGGTATGCTACGGGTACGGGATACCCACGAACTGTTTGCCGCGGTCGAAACCCTCAACCACTCCATGACCCTCAAGGGAGAGCGACTCGCCATCATCTCCAACGGCCGCGGGCTGGCCAATATGGCGGTGGATGTGCTGCTGGAGCGGGGCGGCAAGCTGGCTCGCCCGCCGCTCGACATCGGTAGCGATGCCACCATCACCACCTATCAGGAGGCGCTGGACAGCGTGTTGCAGGAGGATGGCATCGACGCCATCCTGATCATCCACGCCCCCTCGCTCACGGCACCGAGCGCGCCACTGGCCAGCCATCTTATCGCCCATCTGAAACAGCATCCCAGAGCGCGCCGTTTCAATATCCTCACCAACTGGGCGGGCGAATACTCGGCGCAAGAGGGTCGCAAACTCTTCACCGAGGCGGGCTTCCCGACCTACCGCACGCCAGAAAGCGCCATGGCCGCCTTCATGCACATGGTGGAGTACCGCCGCAACCAGAAGCAGTTGATGGAAACCCCGGCGTCACTGCATGGCAACCAGCTCAATGTCGAGCTGTGCCAGCAGCTGATCCGTCAGGCGCAGGATCGCAAACAGCTGAGGCTGGATACCCATCTGGTGCACCCGATTTTACAAGCCGCAGGTCTCTCGACTCTGCCAACCTGGATCGTCACCGACGCCATCGAGGCAACCCTGACCGCCGAGCAGATCGGCTATCCGGTGGCAGTGAAACTGCGCTCGCCCGATATCCTGCACAAATCTGCCGTTCACGGCGTGGTTCTCAACCTACGCACCTCGGCCGAAGTGGCGCAAGCCGCCGATGCCATTCTGGATCGGGTCAGACAACACGATCCGGGCGCCCGCATCGAAGGCTTGCTGGTGCAGCGGATGGCCCGCCGCAGCGGCGGCCTCGAGCTGCGGGTGCGGATCCAGCAAGACGCCATCTTTGGCCCCGTCATCCTGCTGGGCGAGTCAGGCGCCGAACCGCAGGAGATGGTGGCAGCCTTGCCACCGCTCAATCAGGCGCTGGCTCGTTACCAGATCATCGGTGCCCTCAAGAGCCGCAAGATCCGCGAACAGGCGACGCCGGAGCGACTGGATATCGATGCCCTCGGTCAGGTGCTCTGCCAACTCTCCGAGCTATTGCTCGCCTTTCCGGAGATTCAGGAGCTGGATCTGCATCCACTGCAAGCGTGCGGTGCCGAAATGGTGGTGCTGGATGCCAGCCTCACGCTGGCTGACCCCGCCATCCCGACCAGCAACCGACTGGCGATCCGCCCCTACCCGACCGAGCTGGAGGAGGGTGCCTGGCTTAAAGATCAGCGCCATATCCTGCTGCGCCCGATCCGGCCGGAAGATGAACCGGCTCACAAACAGTTCGTACTGCAGGTCTCTGATGAAGACAGGTACAAACGCTTCTTCGCCGATGTGGGTGAGCTGGGCCATGAAGAGCTGGCTCGCATGACCCAGATCGATTACGACCGGGAGATGGCCTTCGTGGCTGTGGGGCAAGATGGCGAACTGCAGGATCAGATCCTCGGCGTAGTGCGCGCTATCTCGACCCCGGATCTGAGCGATGCCGAGTTTGCCATTCTGGTGCGATCGGACTTGAAAGGGGTGGGGCTCGGCAAATTGATGATGGAGAAGATCATCCGTTACGCCAAAGAGCAGGGGATTGGCCAACTATCCGGTATGACCATGCCCAGCAATCGCGGCATGGTCAACCTCGCCAAACGGCTGGGATTCAAGATCGACGTCCAGATGGAAGACGGGGTGGTCAATATGGCACTGCCCTGTAGCCAGCAGGCGGCAGAAGCCTGATTTCGCCGCCTGTAGACTCGTTCGCACAGCCGCGAATGAAGCCTCCATGGCTCAACAATGGTGGAAATAGCAGGCTATCTGGCACTCTCTTGGTAGGTAAAAACCAAACACTGGCTGTTTAATACGCTAAAAACACCAAAGCCCGGTCTCTCGACCGGGCTTTGGTGTTGGTTCTGGTGTGCAAATCTGGGGTAAGTGGGAAAAACCGCCCATAGCAAAAAGGCCTTCCCATCTGGGAAGGCCTTTCAAATTAGTGGCGGAGCGGACGGGACTCGAACCCGCGACCCCCGGCGTGACAGGCCGGTATTCTAACCGACTGAACTACCGCTCCGCTGTCTGGTTAGCTTTTTGCTAAATTGTCTGCCGCTTCAATGAGGTGTCATCCTCTCGGCCAGTGACATGATTCTTCACATCGCTGTTTAATTGGGTGCCTGGCAGTGTCCTACTCTCGCATGGCGAATGCCACACTACCATCGGCGCTACCGCGTTTCACTTCTGAGTTCGGCATGGGATCAGGTGGTTCCACGGCGCTATGGCCGCCAGGCAAATTCTTCAATCTGTGAAAGCTGATGTAAGTAATTCGTTCATTCGCTACAAGGCCCAGAACACTTCTTGGGTGTTGTATGGTTAAGCCTCACGGGTAATTAGTATGGGTTAGCTCAACACGTCACCGCGCTTACACACCCCACCTATCAACGTTGTGGTCTCCAACGGCCCTTTAGGACCCTCAAGGGGTCAGGGATGACTCATCTCAGGGCTCGCTTCCCGCTTAGATGCTTTCAGCGGTTATCGATTCCGAACTTAGCTACCGGGCAGTGCCACTGGCGTGACAACCCGAACACCAGAGGTTCGTTCACTCCGGTCCTCTCGTACTAGGAGCAACTCCCTTCAATCATCCAACGCCCACGGCAGATAGGGACCGAACTGTCTCACGACGTTCTGAACCCAGCTCGCGTACCACTTTAAATGGCGAACAGCCATACCCTTGGGACCGACTTCAGCCCCAGGATGTGATGAGCCGACATCGAGGTGCCAAACACCGCCGTCGATATGAACTCTTGGGCGGTATCAGCCTGTTATCCCCGGAGTACCTTTTATCCGTTGAGCGATGGCCCTTCCATTCAGAACCACCGGATCACTATGACCTACTTTCGTACCTGCTCGACCTGTCCGTCTCGCAGTTAAGCTGGCTTATGCCATTGCACTAACCTCCTGATGTCCGACCAGGATTAGCCAACCTTCGTGCTCCTCCGTTACTCTTTGGGAGGAGACCGCCCCAGTCAAACTACCCACCAGGCACTGTCCGCGACCCAGATTATGGGCCTGCGTTAGAACATCAAACATACAAGGGTGGTATTTCAAGGTCGGCTCCAGCGCAACTGGCGTCACGCCTTCAAAGCCTCCCACCTATCCTACACATGTAGGTTCAATGTTCAGTGCCAAGCTGTAGTAAAGGTTCACGGGGTCTTTCCGTCTAGCCGCGGGTACACCGCATCTTCACGGCGAATTCGATTTCACTGAGTCTCGGGTGGAGACAGCATGGCCATGGTTACACCATTCGTGCAGGTCGGAACTTACCCGACAAGGAATTTCGCTACCTTAGGACCGTTATAGTTACGGCCGCCGTTTACCGGGGCTTCGATCAAGAGCTTCGCTTGCGCTAACCCCATCAATTAACCTTCCGGCACCGGGCAGGTGTCACACCCTATACGTCCACTTTCGTGTTTGCAGAGTGCTGTGTTTTTGATAAACAGTCCCAGCCATCTGGTCACTGCGACTCCCAACTGCTCCATCCGCAAGGGACTTCACTGTCAAGAGCGAACCTTCTCCCGAAGTTACGGTTCTATTTTGCCTAGTTCCTTCACCCGAGTTCTCTCAAGCGCCTTGGTATTCTCTACCCGACCACCTGTGTCGGTTTGGGGTACGATGACTTGTAATCTGAAGCTTAGAGGCTTTTCCTGGAAGCAGGGCATCAATGGCTTCCACACCGTAGTGTGTTCGTCTCGTGTCTCAGTGTTGTGTCTCCGGATTTGCCTAGAAACACCACCTACGCACTTTCACCAGGACAACCGTCGCCTGGCCCACCTAGCCTTCTCCGTCCCCCCATCGCAATTACAAGTCGTGCAGGAATATTAACCTGCTTCCCATCGACTACGCCTTTCGGCCTCGCCTTAGGGGTCGACTCACCCTGCCCCGATTAACGTTGGACAGGAACCCTTGGTCTTCCGGCGAGGAGGCTTTTCACCCCCTTTATCGTTACTTACGTCAGCATTCGCACTTCTGATATCTCCAGCATACCTCTCGATACACCTTCGCAGACTTACAGAACGCTCCCCTACCACTCACACATAAGTGTGAATCCGCGGCTTCGGTGCCTGGTTTGAGCCCCGTTACATCTTCCGCGCAGGCCGACTCGACTAGTGAGCTATTACGCTTTCTTTAAATGATGGCTGCTTCTAAGCCAACATCCTAGCTGTCTGAGCCTTCCCACATCGTTTCCCACTTAACCAGAACTTTGGGACCTTAGCCGGCGGTCTGGGTTGTTTCCCTCTTCACGACGGACGTTAGCACCCGCCGTGTGTCTCCCGGATAGTACTTACTGGTATTCGGAGTTTGCATGGGGTTGGTAAGTCGGGATGACCCCCTAGCCCAAACAGTGCTCTACCCCCAGTAGTATTCGTCCGAGGCGCTACCTAAATAGCTTTCGGGGAGAACCAGCTATCTC
>CP101033.1:4032500-4102500 GCA_041319085.1 Aeromonas veronii
TGAAGGGCACCGCCCCCACACTGCCCAGTACGGTCCAGAACAGCACCACGATGAGGAAGCCCTCTTTCGAGCGCATCTCCTTCTTGTGATAGCGATTGGGAAACCAGAGCACCACGCCGAGCAGCAGGGCGATCAGAAAAGAGCTGACAAACTCGGCACCCCCACCATCCCGATAGCCAAAGGCCACCAGTGCAGGCAACAGCATGGTCGAGCTGAACAGCGCAACCAGCAGGCCAACAATGCGAATAATGCTCAGGATGTGCATTACAGCCCCCTTTCCCCAATTAAAGAGCGATGGATTCTAGCCATCTAAGGGACTGAGGGATACCCGCCCATGAGTCCGGTCGGTCAATTCACGGTCCACCTGAGCCCAAACCGAGGACTCCCACGCCACCTGCAAGGTGACCTGCTGACCGTAATCCGCCGCCAGCAATTCGCCATTATGGCTACTGATCAGCGACTCGACTGTCCCCATGTCACCATAATCGCAGTGAATGAGAGAGGGAGTGCGCGGCACCTTGAGCAGGGTTGGCAATTGCTTGAGGGCGGCACCGACACCGCCCCCATAAGCTTTGACCAGTCCACCGGTGCCAAGCTGGATGCCGCCGTAGTAACGCACCACCACGGCACAGATTTCACCGATCCCCGAACCCATTAGCTGGGCCAGGATCGGCTTGCCCGCGGTACCGGACGGTTCGCCATCATCGCTGAAGCCATAGACCTGGCTATCTTGCGGTGCGCCAGCCACAAAAGCCCAGCAGTGGTGGCGAGCGGTCGGATGTTGGCGCTTGATCTCGTTGACCCACCCCTTGGCCGCCTCGACAGTCGGGGTGTGGGCAATCAGGGTAATGAAGCGGCTCTTCTTTATCTCTTCGGTCAACTCCAGCGGGGCGGCCGGAATGGAGTACGCTGCTGCCATCAGAGCCCTGCTTGTCTGGTCATGTTCTCCACCCCGTTGGCATGCAGCACGATATTGTCTTCGATGCGGATGCCACCAAACGGCCGCAGTGCCTCCACCTTGTTCCAGTTGACCCGTTTGCCCTGTTCGCCGCGGCGCAGCGGCTCCAGCAGGCTGTCGATAAAGTAGAGCCCCGGCTCGATGGTGAACACCTGATCCACCTCCATCACCCGGGTGCAGCGCAGATAGGGGAACAGCTCGGGCGCCGCCAGATGGGTGCCGCGCTCATCCTGCATGAAACCACCGGCATCGTGTACCTGCAGACCGAGGAAATGGCCGAGGCCGTGGGGGAAGAAGACGTTGGTCACCCCGGTGTTGATCATCTCGTCAACCGACATGTCCACCAGCTCGGTCGCTTGCAGCAGGCGCGCCAGCTTGTGGTGCATCTGCAGATGCAGCTCGCTGTAGCGGCGACCCGGCTTGATCTCCTTGATGATCTCCTGCTGCTGCTCGTCGAGGGCAGCAATCAGATCGGCAAACTCGCCGCGCCGCCACGCCCAGGTACGAGTGATATCGGAGGCATAACCGTGAAAATCGACGCCAGCATCGATCAGGAAGGAGTGGCGTTCCGCATCGGGCACCCGCAAGGCGGACAAATGGGTGTAGTGCAGGATGGCTGCATTGCGGTTGATGGCAACGATATTGCCGTAGGGCGCCTCATTCGCCCCCTGCCCGACCGCCTTCATGTAGGCCAGATTGATCTCGAACTCGCTTGCCCCAGCCATAAAGGAGTCCTTGGCAGCGATATGGCCGCGCACCCCGATGCGGTTCGCCTCGCGCAGACACTCCAGCTCGTAGGGGGTCTTGTAGGCGCGGTGATAGTGCAGGTAGTTGAGCACCGCCTCGGGATTGGGCTGGGTCAGCCCCAGCAGCTCGGCCACGTCCAGATGGCCGCCCAGATAGGCCCACTCCTGCTTGTTGGCAGGCAGATGCTCGGCCACCTGCTCCGGCCTCGTCAGGAAACGGATATCGAAGAACTCGACCCAGAAGGCATTGGGCAGATCCGCCACCTTGTGCCAGAAATCGACCGGGCGGTAGAACAGCAATACCGGTTTGTTCACCCCGTCCACCAGCAGCCAGCAGTGGGGGTTGTCCAGCACCGGCAACCAGGCCTTGAAGTGCGGGTTTACCTTGAACGAGTAATCCTGATCATCGAGGAAGATGCGGTGGGTCTGGCCGGAGTGAATGGCCAGTCCGCTGAGCCCCTGTTGTTGCAGAATGTCGCGGGTGCGCTGCTGCAAGGTATCGAGGTGCTGGGCAAAAAGTTGGCTGTAGCTGCTCATGGCGTCCTGCTCCGAGGTGAATGTGATAGCAGCATAACATCAAGCTCGGAGCGGCTCGACCCGTCAAGCTGCCGCTTCGTGAGGTAACGCATGCGTTACAACCTGTCTGTTATCAAACAAGAACCAATCATTAACAAATAGAAAACAATTCAATACACTGCCGGTAGATACATGAAGTCAGGGATTACTCATGGACAACCTCTGCCTGTGGCAACCGGATCCGCTCAGGATGCAGCAATCCAACCTCTACCGTTTTATGGCGGAGGTGAACCGTTTCCACGGCTTGCAGTTGCAGAATTACCCGCAGCTTTACCAATGGTCGGTGGAGAAGACCACCCGTTTCTGGCCGCTGGTATGGCAACACTGCGGCGTCAAGGGCGAGCTCGGCAACATAGTGGCGGAGAACCGTCAGGATATGCAGCGCACCCGCTGGTTCCCCGACAGCCGCCTCAACTTCGCCGAGAACCTGCTGCGCCGCCAGGACGAGAGCCCGGCCATCATCTCCCGCATCGAAGGGAGCCCAAGCCGCACCCTTAGCTGGCGTGAATTGAGTGATCAGGTTGCCCGGCTGGCTCAGTGGCTGCGCCATCAGGGGATTGGTCGTGGCGATGTGGTGGCGGCCTATCTGCCCAATATTCCGGAAACTGTCGTTGCCATGCTGGCAACCAGCAGCCTCGGGGCGATCTGGACCTCCACCAGCCCCGACTTCGGTGAAGCCAGCGTGGTGGAGCGTTTCGGCCAGACCCGGCCTCGAGTGCTGTTCGCGGTGGATGGTTATCACTACAACGGCAAGGAGATCGACATTCAGCAGAAGGTCGCCAGCGTGGTGAGCCAGTTAAGCAGCATAGAACAGACGGTGATGATCCCCCTGCTCGGCAACCCGCTGCAGCTTGGCCACGACTGGCAACAACTGCTGGCGAGCCACCAGGGTGCCCAGCTCGCCTTCGAGTCGATGGCCTTCAACGATCCGCTCTACATCCTCTATTCGTCAGGCACCACCGGCAAACCCAAGTGCATCGTACACGGCATCGGCGGCACCCTGCTGCAACATCTGAAAGAGCATCAGCTGCACTGCGACATCAAACCGGGGGAGCGGATCTTCTACTTCACCACCTGTGGCTGGATGATGTGGAACTGGCTGGTGAGCGCCCTCGCCTCCGGCGCCACCCTGGTGCTCTACGACGGCTCGCCGTTTTACCCGGACGGCAACGTGTTGTGGGATCTGGCCCGCGACGAGCAAGTCAGCTTGTTCGGTACCTCGGCCAAGTATCTCGATGCGCTGCACAAGCAGGCTTATGCCCCCATCAAGACCCACGACTTGCCGCACTTGCGGCTGATCTGCAGTACCGGCTCCGTGCTGTCGCCGGAGGGATTTGACTACGTTTATCAGCAGATCAAGCAGGATGTGCAGCTCAGCTCCATCTCAGGTGGCACCGATATCTGCTCCTGCTTCGTCATCGGCAACCCCCTCAGCCCGGTCTATCGCGGCGAGAGTCAGGGGCGCGGCCTCGGCCTCGCGGTGCAGGTATTCAACGAAGCGGGCCAGCCGGTGCAGGGGGAGAAGGGCGAGCTGGTCTGCACCAAGCCGTTCCCAGCCCAGCCCATCTACTTCTGGGGCGACGAGAATGGCGACAAGTACCACGCAGCCTACTTCGAGCGGTTCGACAACATCTGGTGCCACGGCGACTGGATCGAGCTGACCCCGACCGGTGGCATTCTGTTCTACGGCCGCTCCGACGCCACCCTCAACCCGGGCGGCGTGCGCATCGGCACCAGCGAGATCTATCGCTATGTTGAACAACTGGACGAGGTGGAAGAGAGCATCGTTATCGGCCAGCAGTGGCAACAGGACGAGCGGGTGGTGCTGTTCGTCAAACTCAAGGCGGGTTGCAAGCTGGACGAGCCGCTGCGCGAGCGGATCCGCCAGCAAATAAAGCAACACTGCACCGCCCGCCATGTGCCCGCCCGCATCCTGCAGGTGGATGCCATCCCCCGTACCAAGTCCGGCAAGATCGTCGAACTGGCGGTGCGGGAGGTGGTGCACAACCGGCCGGTCAACAACACCCATGCCCTCGCCGATCCCGAGGTGCTGAACCAGTATCGCAACCGGCCGGAACTGGCCAGTTGATAAAAAGCTCACAGTCATCCGAGGCGCCGCAAGGCGCCTCTCTTTTGCCCGTTTTGTGATGAGGAGCTTTCACTCGAGAACTGTTAAACAAATGTTTTAAATAGGTGTTGAAAATGTCTCCTTTTGGATCAATAGTGAGCCTCGCCCCCTGCTGGGGATAAAGGAGCAACACCCCCCACCGAGTGGGAACAAGGAGACACTCTCATGATCTACCAAGGCGAAACCCTGTCGGTCAGCTACCTCGAAAACGGCATTGCCGAGCTGAGGTTTGATGCCCCGGGTTCAGTCAACAAGCTGGATCGCGCTACCCTGCTCTCCCTGAGCGAAGCGATCGCCGCATTACAACAAGAACGTGAACTAAAAGGTCTGATCCTCACCTCCGGCAAAGACGCCTTTATCGTCGGTGCCGACATTACCGAATTCCTGGAACTGTTCGATCTGCCGCAAGAAGATCTGCTCGGCTGGCTGAAAAAGGCCAACGACATCTTCAACGCCATCGAAGATCTGCCGGTGCCGACCCTCTCCGCCATCAAGGGCCACGCCCTGGGCGGCGGCTGCGAGACCATCCTCTCCACCGACTTCCGTCTGGCCGACACCAGCGCCAAGATTGGCCTGCCCGAGACCAAACTCGGCATCATGCCGGGCTTTGGCGGCACCGTCCGTCTGCCGCGAGTGATCGGTGCCGACAATGCGCTGGAGTGGATCACCACCGGCAAGGATGTCCGTGCCGATGACGCCCTCAAGGTGGGGGCCATCGATGCCGTGGTCGCCCCCGATGTGCTGCACAGCGCTGCCGTGCAGATGATCAAAGACGCCATCGCGGGCAAGCTGGACTGGCAGAGCCGTCGCGCCGCCAAAAAAGCCCCGCTGCGCCTCTCCAAACTGGAAGCCATGATAAGCTTCACCACCGCCGCCGGCATGGTTGCCGCCGTGGCGGGCAAACATTACCCGGCGCCGATGACTGCGGTGAAAACCGTCGAGGCCGCCGCAGGTATGGGCCGTGACGAGGCGCTCAACGTCGAGGCACAAGGCTTTATCAAGCTGGCCAAGACCGATGTCGCCAAGGCGCTGGTCGGTATCTTCCTCAACGATCAACACATCAAGGCGCTGGCCAAGAAGGCAGCCAAGCAGGCAAGTAAGGCCACCGGCCATGCCGCCGTACTGGGTGCCGGCATCATGGGCGGTGGCATCGCCTACCAGTCTGCCAGCAAGGGCATTCCGGCGGTGATGAAAGACATCAACGAGAAGGCGCTGGCACTTGGCATGGGTGAAGCCACCAAGCTGCTTAACGGCCAGCTCGAAAAAGGCCGCATCGACGGCATCAAGATGGGCCAGGTGCTCTCCGCCATCACCCCGACTCTCAGCTATGACAACGTCAAGCATGTGGATGTGGTGGTCGAAGCCGTGGTCGAAAACCCGAAAGTGAAAGCCGCCGTGCTGGGCGAAGTGGAAGGGATCATTGGCGAAGACGCCGTGCTCGCCAGCAACACCTCCACCATTCCCATCTCCCTGCTGGCCAAGGGACTGAAGCGCCCGCAGAACTTCTGCGGCATGCACTTCTTCAACCCGGTACACCGTATGCCGCTGGTGGAGATCATCCGCGGCGAGCAGACCTCCGATGAAACCATCAACCGCGTGGTGGCCTATGCCGCCGCCATGGGCAAGTCCCCGGTGGTGGTCAACGACTGCCCGGGCTTCTTCGTCAACCGGGTGCTGTTCCCCTACTTCTTCGGCTTCAACAAGCTGGTCGCCGATGGCGCCGACTTCGCCGCCGTCGATAAGGTGATGGAGAAGGAGTTCGGCTGGCCGATGGGCCCCGCCTATCTGTTGGACGTGGTCGGCATCGACACCGGTCACCATGCCGGTGATGTGATGGCGCAGGGCTTCCCGGCTCGCATGAGCAAGGAAGGTCGCACCGCCATCGACGTGATGTACGAAGTGAACCGCTTCGGTCAGAAGAACGGCAAGGGCTTCTACGCCTATGAGCAGGACAAGAAGGGCAAGCCGAAGAAGGTGGCTGATGCCGCTGCTTACGAGCTGCTGGCCCCGATTGCCAAGCCGAAGCAGGATTTCGACAAGGAAGCCATCATTGCTCGCATGATGATCCCGATGATCAACGAGGTGGTGCTCTGTCTGGAAGAGGGCATTGTTGCCACCCCAGCCGAAGCCGACATCGCGCTGGTCTACGGTCTGGGCTTCCCTCCCTTCCGCGGCGGCGTGTTCCGCTATCTGGACACTATCGGTCTGGATCGCTACGTGGCCATGGCCGACCAGTATGCCGACTTGGGCCCGCTCTACCGCGTCAGCGACAAGCTGCGCGAGATGGCCGCCCAGGGCAAAACCTTCTACTGATTGCGGAAAGGAGATCCATTCATGAAAGACGTAGTCATTGTCGACTGTATCCGGACCCCGATGGGCCGGTCCAAGGGCGGCGCCTTCCGCAACGTGCGTGCAGAAGATCTGTCCGCGCACCTGATGAAATCCATCCTGCTGCGCAACCCCAACCTCGACCCGAACGAGATCGAGGATATCTACTGGGGCTGCGTGCAGCAGACCCTGGAGCAGGGTTTCAACATCGCCCGCAACGCCGCCTTGCTGGCCGGCATTCCGAAGCAGGTGGGGGCGGTCACCGTCAACCGTCTGTGCGGCTCCAGCATGCAGGCGCTGCACGATGCTTCCCGCGCCATTCAGGTAGGTGATGGGGATATCTTCATCATCGGCGGCGTCGAGCACATGGGCCACGTGCCGATGAGCCACGGCGTTGACTTCCACCCCGGCATGGCCAAGTCGGTGGCGAAAGCCTCCGGCATGATGGGGCTGACTGCCGAAATGCTCGGCAAGCTGCACGGCATCAGCCGATCGCAGCAGGATGAGTTTGCCGCCCGCTCCCATCGCCGCTCCCATGCGGCCACCGTGGAAGGACGTTTTGCCAAGGAGATCGTCGGGCTGGAAGGCCATGACGCCAGCGGCGCCCGCTTCTTCTACGACTACGACGAAGTGATCCGCCCGGAGACTACGGTCGAAACTCTGAGCCAGCTGCGCCCGGTGTTTGACCCGGTCAACGGCACCGTCACCGCTGGTAGCTCCTCGGCCCTGTCCGATGGCGCCGCCGCCATGCTGGTGATGAGCGCGGATCGCGCCAAGGCCCTCGGCCTCACGCCGCGCGCCAAGGTACGTGCCATGGCCATCGCCGGCTGTGACGCCGCCATCATGGGTTACGGCCCGGTGCCGGCCACCCAGAAGGCGCTCAAACGTGCTGGCCTGACTGTTGGTGATATCGACCTGTTCGAGCTGAACGAGGCGTTTGCCGCCCAGTCGCTGCCTTGCGTGAAGGATCTGGGTCTGCAGGATCAGGTGGACGACAAGGTAAACCTGAACGGCGGCGCCATTGCGCTGGGTCACCCGCTTGGCTGCTCCGGTGCCCGCATCTCCACCACCCTCATCAATCTGATGGAGGAGAAGGATGCCACCTTGGGGGTTGCCACCATGTGTATAGGTCTGGGTCAGGGCATCGCCACCGTGTTTGAACGGGTGTGATAACCAGCCGGATCGACGGGATGCACTACTGAGAGTTGTCCCTTTTCGGGGCCAGTCTGACTGGCCCCTTTTCAAGTCTGTGACGATCGCCACACGGGGTGCTCGTCAGTGGTCAGAAGCTGTCTGTTGGCCGTCCCGTTTGGGTCGGCCTTTTTTCGTTTTAACCTTATCAATAGGCTGTTATTGCCTTAAACCTCACATTAGATAGGGGGCTTGCTTGCTTTTTACTCCCCCGACAGGTTCAATCTGCACAAAAAAAGGGTGGATGCACATACATATGTCAATGAGCAAACAACTGCTGATCGTCGACGACGACCAAGAGATCCGCGAGCTGCTCAATGAGTACCTGACCCGGGCGGGCTTTCAGGTATTGACGGCGGCGGAGGGCAACGAGATGCGCCAGCAGCTCTCCCAGCACAGCCCGGACCTGATTATTCTGGACATCATGATGCCCGGCGAGGACGGTTTTACCCTCTGCCAGCAGATCCGTCGTGATTCTCAGGTTCCCATCATCATGCTGACCGCCGCCTCCGACGAAGCGGATCGGGTGATCGGCCTCGAACTCGGTGCTGACGACTATATCGCCAAGCCGTTCAGCCCCCGTGAACTGCAGGCCCGCATCAAGGCGCTGCTGCGCCGCGCCGAATTCCGCCAGCCGGAAAAAGAGAAGGAACCTAGCCGCCGCCTGCGCTTCGCCGAGTGGACCCTCGACACCCTGAGCCATCAGCTGACCCACGACGATGGCAGCCTGCTGGATCTCTCCGGCAGCGATGCCCTGCTGCTCGGCATGTTCCTGCAACAGCCCGGCGTGGTGCTGGATCGGGATACCATCTCCGATGCCACCCGCGGCCGCGAAAGCCTGCCGATGGAGCGCGGCATCGACGTACAGATCAGCCGTCTGCGCCAGAAGCTGGGTGACAACGGCAAGAGCCCGCGCATCATCAAGACCATTCGCGGTAGCGGCTACATGCTGATTGCCGAGGTGCACGAGCTGCCATGAGCAACAAGTGGTCCTGGGGGGCGCTGGTGCCCCGCTCCCTGCTGTCACGGATGATCCTGCTGCTGCTGCTGGCTATCCTGCTCTCCCAGACCATTCTGACCGGTATCTGGATGCAGCAGATCCAGAAGCGGGAGCTGGAGGGGATGATCAGCACCACCCGCAACCTGGCGCTCTCCGCCGCCTCCACCGTCAACTTCTTCAAATCCCTGCCGCTGCAGTATCGCCATATCGCGCTGGATCAGCTGCGCAACATGGGCGGCAGCCGCTTCTTCGTCTCGCTCAACGAAGAGGAGATCCACATCAGCGCCATCCCCGACAGCGAGCGCAAGACGCTGGTGCTGAAAGAAGTGCAGGGGGTGCTGACCCGCAAGCTCTCCGATGCCATGGCAATCAAGGTGGATTTCTCGCGGCCCGAAGAGCTGCACGTCTTCAACAACGACACCTTGCTGGCGGATCTCCCCTCCTCCTGGGCCCGCTATACCCTGTCGCTGGAGCCGCTCAATCCGCCAGTACTGGTGACCCAGATCGAAATCGAAAAGGGGGAGTGGCTCTATCTGGCGGCCCTGCTGCCCGCCCCGTACATGACCCTCGATGACACCGTGATGCCGAGTAATCAGGTGCGTTTCATCGCCCTGATGACCGTGTTCCTCTGCTTCTTCACCTTTATGTTGGTGCGCTGGCAGACCCGCCCGCTGCGCCGTCTCGCCAAGGCGGCAGTCAGTCTGGGAAAAGATATCGACCAGCCTTCGCTCAAAGAGGAAGGCGCATCGGAAATCGTGGCCGCCACCCGCGCCTTCAACATCATGCAGCACCGTATTCGCCGCTATATCGACGATAGAGAGCGGCTGTTCAGCTCCATCTCCCACGACCTCAAGACCCCCATCACCCGGCTGCGGCTGCGGGTTGAACTGCTCGACGACGAGGTACAGATCGGCAAGTTCAACAAAGATCTCGACGAGCTGGAGCTGATGGTGAAAGGGGCGCTGCAGACGGTCAAAGAGACCGACATTCACGAGAATATCGAGGAGATCGACATCAACGCCCTGCTGGAGCAGATGGCGGAGTCGATGAACCTGCACGACGAGCGGCTGACTATCGAAGGCCACTGCAAATGGCCCTATCGCGGCAAGCTGCTGGCGCTCAAACGCTGCATCGGCAATCTTGTGGATAACGGCATCAAGTACGGCCAGCGCGTGCGCATCATCATCATGGATGACAAGGAGATGCTGATCCTGTTCATCATGGACGAGGGCCCCGGCCTGCCAGACGATCAGTTCGAGCGCATCTTCGAGCCCTACTACCGGCTCAGCACCGATCAGGCGGGAACCGGCCTTGGCCTTGGCATCGCCCGCAATATTGCCCACGCTCACGGCGGCGATCTGGTACTGGAAAACCGTCCGCAAGGTGGCCTGCAAGCCACGCTCTCCCTACCAAGGCAGTAACCTTATGAAGTGGTTGTCTTTTTCTGTCATCGCCCTGCTATCACTACCGGCGTGCGCCTCCCAGGTGGAGGTGTTGCACTGGTGGACCTCGGGCGGCGAGGCCCGGGCAGTGGAGGTGCTTAAAGCGGAGTGGATCGCCCAGGGCAACCAGTGGAACGACTTTGCGGTGCAGGGCGGCGGCGGCAAGAGCGCCATGACGGTATTGAAGAGCCGGGCGCTGGCCGCCAACCCGCCCGAAGCGGCCCATCTCAAGGGCTATGAGCTCAAGGAGTGGGCCGGACTCGGCTTTCTGCGCGATCTCAGCCCAATGGCCGATCACCTCGGCTGGTACACCAAGATGCCCCCCATGGTGCGGGCCACCCTCAGCCAGAATGGCGCCCTGATGGCGGTGCCGACCGGCATCCACCGGGTCAACTGGCTGTGGCTCAACCGCAAGGTGTTCGAACAGCAGAAGCTGGCCCCGCCCGACGACTGGGCCCAGTTTGTCACCATCGCCGATAAGCTTAAAAAACAGGGCATCACCCCCCTCGCCATCGGCAACGAGCCCTGGCAGCTGGCGGTACTGTTTGAAACAGTGGCGCTCGGTGAGGGCGGCAAGACGTTCTACCGCAAAGCCTTTATGGAGCAGGACAGCGCCACCCTGACCGGTCCCGACATGGTGCGGGTACTGACCCGCTTCCAGCAGTTGCGCGCCTATGTACCGGAAAAATACGCCGGTCTGAAATGGCATCAGGCCACCAATCTGCTGGAGAGCGGTGGCGCCGCCATGCAGGTAATGGGGGACTGGGTCAAGGGGGAGCTGAGTGCAGGCAACTACAGGCCGGGTGAGGATATCGCCTGCCTGCCGAGCCCGGGCAGTGCCGGGCTGTTCAGCTACAACCTCGACTCCATCGCCATGTTCAAACAGCGGGATCCGGCCCAGCTACAGGCCCAGGGCGATCTGGCCCAACTGCTGATGACGCCGACATTCCAGGAGGAGTTCAATCGGGTGAAGGGGTCGATCCCGGCGCTGACCCGGCCCGATATGAGCAAGTTCGACCGCTGCGCCGTGCGCTCCTATCAGGATTTCCTGCTGGCGGAAAAGCAGAACAACCTGCTGCCCAGCATGGCGGAAGGGATGGCGACGCCGACCAATATGCGGCAGGCGATCCTCGATGTGCTGAGCAACTTCTTTAACGACCCCAGAGCCAACCCGGAGCAGACGGCATTGCATCTGGAGCGGGCGATGCGTTCGACCCGCTGATCCGGGAAAATGGCCAAACAGCTGAAATGACAAAGGCGGAATTGTTCCGCCTTTGTTGTTGAATCGTCACCTGATTCAGGATTGATCGTTTTCGTCCTCATCCTCGTCATAGTAATCGCTAAGCTCGATCCAGAGTCCCAACCCGACCATCACCATGGAGCCGAACCAGGTACCGGTATTCCCGATCGGGCTGCCCATCACTATCATGGCGAAAGACAAGAACCCCATGCCTGCATAGGCCTGTAATCTGCCGTAGGAGACCTGCATATTCACCTCCTTGTTGAATATGGTTCAATTTTTATATTACTCGTCCGGCGCGAGCTGGATAGGGCCGAATAACATTTTGGTTACATATGCTGGTTGATGGGTCGTTTGTTTGATTATTTTTTAGCCCTGAGTATCATTGGTAGCCGAATAGGTTGATGATTGATAACAGATGAGTGATTTATTCTGCAGCGCAACTCACGAGTTGGTTGCAATCGGGCTTCGTTGCCCGGAAAACGTGACGATAGCTCGCAAGAAAGTGCGGCTGAAGGTTGATTATTAATGAGTAATTTATTCTGCGATGCGACCCACGAGTTGGACGCAATCGGGCTTCGTTGCCCGGAACCCGTGACGATAGCTCGCAAGAAAGTGCGGCTGAAGGTTGATTATTAATGAGTAATTTATTCTGCGATGCGACCCATGAGTTGGACGCAATCGGGCTTCGTTGCCCGGAACCCGTAATGATGGTGCGCAAAAAAGTGCGACTGATGGCGGATGGCGAGACCCTGCTGGTCAGCGCCGACGATCCTTCAACCACCCGCGACATCCCCAGTTTCTGCCGCTTTATGGATCACACCCTGGTCGCCAGCGAGACAGAGCAGGCCCCTTACCGCTATCTGATCCGCAAGGGTCAATAAGCCCCGTACCGGAGCACGCCATGACAACCATTACCCGAATCGGCACCACCCAGCGTTGGTCAGACGTGGTCATCCACAATGGCACCCTCTACGTGGTGGAAGTGCCCGTCAGCGAAGAGGCTGACATCCACCAGCAAACCCGCGAAGTGCTGGCGAACCTGCAGCGTCTGCTGGAAGCCAACGGCTCCGGCATCGACAAGATCCTGATGGCCAACATCTATCTCAAAGACATTCAGGACATCGCGGCCTTCAACGAGCAGTGGGATGCCTGGCTCCCGGCTGGCACCGCACCGGTTCGCGCCTGCGTACAGGCCCGTCTGGCCCACGAAGGCTACAAGGTCGAAGTGCAGCTCACTGCCGCTGTCTAAGCAAAACGGGATGCCTGGCTCCCCTGATGCCGACACCGCACCGGTTCGCGCCTGCGTACAGGCCCGTCTGGCCCACGAAGGCTACAAGGTCGAAGTGCAGCTCACTGCCGCTGTCTAAGCAAAACGGGATGCCTGGCTCCCCTGATGCCGACACCGCACCAGTCCGCGCCTGCGTACAGGCCTGTCTGGCCCACGAAGGCTACAAGGTCGAAGTGCAGCTCACTGCCGCTGTCTAAGCAAAACGGGATGCCTGGCTCCCCTAATGCCGACACCGCACCAGTTCGCGCCTGCGTACAGGCCCGTCTGGCCCACGAAGGCTACAAGGTCGAAGTGCAGCTCACTGCCGCTGTCTAAGCAAAACGGGATGCCTGGCTCCCCTGATGCCGACACCGCACCGGTTCGCGCCTGTGTTCAGGCCCGCCTGGCCCACGAAGGCTACAAGGTCGAAGTACAGCTCACTGCCGCGGTCTAAGAGGCGGTTATCCCCCTCATCCCCGCCCCTTCTCCCACGAGGGGAGAAGGGAGCAAACAACAAGGCACCATTGCTCGCCACGGCGCCAATAGAAAGGCCCCGCCATCACTGGCGGGGCCTTTTCGTTACCGAAACCTGAACGAGTTAGGCGGTCGGGGTCAGGGTAATGGTCACGCGGCGGTTCTGGGCTTTGCCAGCGGCGGTGCTGTTGGTGGCAACCGGCTGATCCGGGCCCACGCCGGTGGTGGAGATGCGGCTGCCAGCTACACCGTGGCCAATCAGCTGGGCGGCAACGGCATCGGCGCGCTCGCGGGAGAGCTTCATGTTCAGATCGCGGGAACCGGTGCTGTCGGTGTGACCGACCACATTCAGGCGGGTCTTGTCGAACTCGGCAACCACCATGGCGACGCCGGAGAGGGTGTTGGCACCGGCCGCTTTCAGCTGGGAGCTGGAGCTGTCGAAGGTGACGTTGTTCGGCATGTTGAGGATCAGCTCATTGCCATTGCGGGTCACGTTGACGCCAGTGCCCTGCAGCTTCTCGCGCAGCTTGGCTTCCTGCACGTCCATGTAGTAGCCGATACCGCCGCCCAGTGCCGCGCCGGCAGCCACACCAGTCAGAATACCCTTCTTGCGATCACCCTTGCTGGAGGAGAGCGCACCCACGGCTGCACCGGCAGCGGCGCCGGCCAGCGCGCCCCAGGCACCTTTGGAGGTCTGGGATTCGCGGGTGTAGGGGTTGATGGTACAGCCGCTCAGGGCAACGGTCAGTGCCAGAGCAGGCACCAGGATCTTGGCTCGCATGAAAAAACCTCTGTGAAAACAATCCGGCACCATGCCGGGGGGCCGGATTGTAACGCGCTGGAACGCCATTGTCTGACGTAGGCCTGAACCGTTGGCGAGAGTGGCGGTTATTTGCGCAAAAACCGCCGAAAGGAGAAAGCCGGTGGAGACAAACGCAGCCAATGAAGGCCAGATTAGCGCGGTGACTGACACTCGCTGTGGCAAGGACAGCTGACCAGATGATCGTTCACCATCCCCACCGCCTGCATAAAGGCGTAACAGATGGTGCTGCCAACGAAGTTGAAGCCGAGCTTCTTGAGCGCTTTCGACATGGCGTCCGACTCCGGCGACGTTGCCGGAATATCGCCGTTGCCCTGTCGCTGGTTGACGATGGGGGCGCCGCCGACAAAGGCCCACAGGTAGTCGGCGAAGTCGATCCCCTGCTCCTGCAACGCCAGATAGGCGCGGGCATTTCTGATGATCGACTGCACCTTGAGCCGGTTGCGGATAATACCGCTATCCTGCATCAATCTCTCCACATCCTGCTCGTCGAACTGCACGATGCGCACCGGATCGAAGTCGGCATAAGCGCGATAGTAGCTCTCGGTACGCTTCAAGATGGTGATCCACGACAGCCCCGCCTGCTGGCCGTCGAGGCAGAGCTTGGCAAACAGCTCGCGGGCGTCATAGACCGGCCTGCCCCACTGTTTGTCATGGTATTCAATGTATTCCGGGTCCCTGGTCACCCAGGCGCAGCGCAGTTCCATTTCCTCTCCCTTATGATTTCAGCGGCTTCCCCGACCCAGCCCACTCTGCTGGCGGCATCGCTCACATCCTGTACCGGACATCCCGCCCGACCAGCCAGGGCGCAGTGCCATCCCGTGAATCCGCTGCAATTTCGCCTATTATCCGACCATGCCAGACGGTATACTCCCTCGGTTCACATTCAGCAAATCTTGCTCTGATTTTCACTTCGCGCGAAAAAAATTATGCAAAAATTCGATGTCAAAACCTTTCAGGGCCTGATCCTGCAGCTGCAGGACTATTGGTCCCGCCAGGGCTGTACCATCATTCAGCCGCTGGATATGGAAGTGGGTGCCGGTACTTCCCACCCCATGACCTGTCTGCGTGCCCTGGGCCCGGAGCCCATCGCCTGCGCCTACGTGCAACCGTCCCGCCGTCCGACCGACGGCCGCTACGGTGAAAACCCGAACCGCCTGCAGCACTACTACCAGTTCCAGGTGATCATCAAGCCTTCCCCCGACAACATTCAGGAACTCTATCTGGGCTCCCTGAAAGAGCTGGGTATGGATCCTGAAATCCACGACATCCGCTTCGTGGAAGACAACTGGGAAAACCCGACCTTAGGGGCCTGGGGCTTGGGCTGGGAAGTGTGGCTGAACGGTATGGAAGTGACCCAGTTCACCTACTTCCAGCAGGTTGGCGGCCTAGAGTGCAAGCCGGTCACCGGCGAGATCACCTACGGTCTCGAGCGTCTGGCCATGTACATTCAGGGCGTAGACAGCGTCTACGATCTGGTCTGGTCTGACGGCCCGCTGGGCAAGACCACCTACGGCGATGTGTTCCACCAGAACGAAGTGGAGCAATCCACCTACAACTTCGAACACGCCGACGTGGAGTTTCTGTTCCACTGCTTCGAGCAGTACGAGAAGGAAGCCCAGCACCTGCTGGCACTGGAAAAACCGCTGCCGCTGCCTGCCTACGAGCGCATCCTCAAAGCCGCTCACTCCTTCAACCTGCTGGATGCCCGCAAGGCCATCTCGGTCACCGAGCGTCAGCGCTACATCCTGCGCATTCGCACCCTGACCAAGGCCGTGGCAGAGGCATACTACGCCTCCCGCGAAGCGCTGGGCTTCCCGATGTGCCAACGCGGCAGCAACGAGAACAAGCAAGGTTAAGGAACGGACATGGCACAACATACATTTCTGGTAGAGATCGGTACTGCTGAGCTGCCGCCCAAAGCCCTGCGCTCCCTGGCCGAAGCCTTTGCCGACAACCTCAAAAGCGAACTGACCAAGGCCGATCTGGCCTTCGGCGACGTCGAGTGGTTTGCCTCACCGCGCCGTCTGGCCCTCAAGGTGAGCGAGCTGGCTGGCGAACAGCCTAGCAAGAGCGTCGAGAAGCGCGGCCCGGCCGTGTCTCAGGCGTTCGATGCCGAAGGCAAGCCGACCAAGGCTGCCGAAGGCTGGGCCCGTGGCAACGGCATCACCGTTGAGCAGGCCGAGCGTCTGGTCACCGACAAGGGCGAGTGGCTGGTTCACACCGCCAAGGTTGAAGGCCGTCCGGCCAAAGATCTGCTGGGCGAGCTGGTAGCCTCTGCACTGGCCAAGCTGCCGATCCCGAAGATGATGCGCTGGGGCGACAAGACCATCCAGTTCGTGCGTCCGGTCTTCACCGTGACCCTGCTGCTGGATGGGGATCTGGTGCCCGCCCACATCCTAGGTATCGACTCTGCCCGCACCATCCGCGGCCACCGCTTTATGGGCGAGAGCGAGATCACCATCGACAACGCCAGCCAGTACCCGCAGATCCTGCTGGAAAAGGGCAAGGTAGTAGCCGACTTTATGGCGCGCAAGGCCAAGATCAAGGCTGACGCCGAGGCGGCCGCTGCCGCCTTCGGTGGCGTGGCCGATCTGGACGATGCCCTGCTGGAAGAAGTGACCGCACTGGTCGAGTGGCCGGTGGTGCTGACCGCCAACTTCGAAGAGAAGTTCCTGGCCGTTCCGGCTGAAGCGCTGGTTCACACCATGAAGGGTGACCAGAAGTACTTCCCGGTCTACGACAAGAACGGCAAGCTGCTGCCGAAGTTCATCTTCGTCACCAACATCGAGTCCAAAGACCCGAGCCAGATCATCAGCGGCAACGAGAAGGTGGTTCGCCCCCGTCTCTCTGACGCCGAGTTCTTCTTCAAGACCGACCTCAAGCAGACCCTGGCCTCCCGCCTGCCGCGCCTTGAAACCGTGCTGTTCCAGCAACAGCTCGGCACCGTCAAGGCCAAGGTCGAGCGCATCGAGACCGTCGCCGGCTTTATCGCCGAGCGTATCGGCGCCGACGTGGCTCAGGCCAAGCGTGCCGGTCTGCTCTCCAAGTGTGATCTGATGACCAACATGGTCGGCGAGTTCACCGACACCCAGGGTGTCATGGGGATGCACTACGCCCGTCACGATGGCGAAGACGAAGCGGTGGCCGTGGCCCTCAACGAGCAGTACATGCCGCGCTTTGCCGGCGATGCCCTGCCGTCCGGTCTGGTTGCCTGCGCCGTCGCGCTGGCCGACAAGTTCGACACTCTGGCCGGTATCTTCGGCATCGGCATGCTGCCGAAGGGTGACAAGGACCCGTTCGCCCTGCGTCGCGCCGCCATCGGTGCCCTGCGCATCATGACCGAGAAGCAGTTGGATCTGGATCTGGTTGAACTGGTTGAAGAAGCGGTACGCGTCTACGGCGACAAGCTTACCAACAAAACCGTCGTCACCGACGTGGTCGACTTTATGCTGGGCCGCTTCCGCGCCGCCTATCAGGACGAAGGCATCGGTGCCGACGTAGTGCTGGCCGTACTGGCCCGCCGCCCGACCCGTCCGCTCGACTTCGATCGCCGCGTCAAGGCCGTCAGCCACTTCCGCACGCTGGATGCCGCACTGGCACTGGCTGCCGCCAACAAGCGCGTGAGCAACATTCTGGCCAAGGTCGAAGGCGAGTTGCCGACTGCCGTCAAACCGGAACTGCTGGTCGATGCCGCCGAGAAGGCGCTGGCCACCCAGGTTGCCGAACTGCAAGCCGAACTGGCCCCGCTGTTCGCCGCCGGTGACTATCAGGCTGCCCTCACCCGTCTGGCCGCCCTGCGCGAGCCGGTCGATACCTTCTTCAACGAAGTCATGGTGATGGCCGACGACGAGGCCCTCAAGGCCAACCGTCTGGCGCTGCTGAACAACCTGCGCAACCTGTTCCTGCAAGTCGCGGATATCTCCCTGCTGCAGTGATTAGGGTTGAGTAAGTGATATTAAAAACGGCGCCGTCAGGCGCCGTTTGTTTTGTTACGAGAGATACATGGTATCGACTGATGGCATGTATGTTCTACCGGAAATTAATTACCACATACTCCGGATTGTGCGAGTTGCACACTATCTTTGGAAATGACGCGTTTCCCTAAAACACACAAATGGAGATGTGTAGAATGATAATGAAACAGAAGTTCGTTATGTTGGCCGCCTTGTCCACCCTGATGTTATCTACCAGTGCCTTGGCCACTTACTGGTCGACGTGCAGTGTCTTGATCGGGTCATGTTGACCGATGTGCATGCCGGCTATATCAAATCGGCCAGTGGCGGCCCCGACGCGGGCAATGCGGTGGTGATTTCATGGGAAAAGAATTATGAGCAGGGCAGCCCGTAGGTTCGATTAGCCGTTAGGCGTAATCGGACGATCGCGTAAATGGACTCTCCCGCCATAACGGCCAGCCAAAATTTCACCTCCGGCTGGCCGCCTCTGTTGCACGGCAACAACCAAAGCCTCTCGATCGTCCGATGACGCTGCGCAGATAGAACCTACATGAAATACTTGCATGCGATGGATACCGCGCCGGCGTTATGGCAGCAACCGATGGGTCAGCAGGTAGTCGATCAGGGCGCGAACCCGGCCGGTCTTGGCGCTTTCCCGTCGGTAGTAGAGGTACAGGCCGGGATGGGTCACCCACCAGGGCTCCAGCACAGGTATCAGGGTGCCGGCGGCAAGTTGGGGAGCCGCCACCGGCTCGATCATCTTGCCGATACCCAGCCCCTGTTTGGCGGCATCGATCATGGCGTCGGTGTCGTTGACGATAAGCGCCGTGCCCATCTCCGGGGCCGGCGTATTGTCATCGAGGGCCAGCCGCAGTGCGGACAGGCGGTTAGAGGTGGTGAAGCGGTAGCGGATCAGTCGATGTGCGCTTAGCTGCATCGGCGTCGTCGGCATACCGTGCCGGGCCAGGTAGTCGGGCGAGGCAAACAGAGCCTCGCGCAGGGAGCCGCTCAATGGGCGCGCCACCATGCCCTCGTCGACCCGATCACCAGAGCGAATGCCGAGGTCGATCCCCTCCCGCAGTATGTCGACCGTGGCATCCGAGAGGTGCAACTCCAACTCTATCTCCGGGTATTGGTGGCAAAAACCGGCATAAAGCGGCTGCAAAAAGGTCTGGAACACGTAGCGAGGCAGGGTCATGCGCACCTTGCCGGCAGGGGCGCGACCATGTTGACCCACCAGCTCCAGTGCACCATCGAGGGTCGCCATGGCGTGACCGGTCTGGTCATGCAGCTGTTGCCCCGCCTCGGTCAGCTCCATGCTGCGGGTGGTACGCCGAAACAGCGCCAGCCCCACGATCTGCTCCAGCTGTTTGAGCGCCAGACTCACGGTCGGGGCCGACATCTCGAGCCGGCGAGCAGCACCTCGGATCGACCCTTCCTGCACGATGCAGTGAAAAATCATCAGACAGTGGAAGGTGGATCCTTTCATAGTGATGGCCACTTTTGTTAGTTAATAGCTAACAATCATTTTGCCAAATCTCGTCTAAAAATAAACAGCCCTCCCCCTTATAGTGGGGCCAATCCATCCAATACGGCTTTCACAGGAGAACATGCCATGAGCAAGGTGCTGGTCATTTCCGGTCATCCCGACCTGTCTCACTCTTTTACTAACCGGGTCATCCTCGGCGAGCTGGAGGAAGCCATCGACGGCCTCCGGGTGCGGCGCCTCGACCAACGCTACCCCGATACTCGCATCGACGTGGCGGCCGAGCAGCAGGCCCTGCTGGAGGCCGATATTCTGGTACTGCAGTTCCCCTTTTACTGGTATTCGGTGCCGGCGCTGCTGAAAAAGTGGATCGACGAGGTGCTGACCTTCAACTTCGCCTTCGGGCCGGAGGGGGATAAGCTCAAGGGCAAGCCACTACTGATCTCCCTGACCGTGGGCGGACCGCAGGAGTCCTATCGCCCACTCGGTTACAACCACTTCACCATTCCCGAGCTGCTCAAACCCCTCGAGCAGCTGGCCTACCTGACCGGCATGCCCTATGAGCCACCGATCTGGAGCCACGGCATGGTCTATATCCCCGAGGTCTACAACACCCTGGAGCTGGTCGAGGCTCGCGCTCGCGACCATGCCAGCCGACTGATCGCCGTCATCCGGGAGTTGCAGCAGGTGAACTGAACAGGGGAACGGTCGCCCCTCACGGCGGCGGAAGAACGGCCCGGACAGGCAGCCCGCCGATTTGGGCATATCTTGTCGGGGCGGCTCTGCCAAGGTGACAGGGCCCCTTCACAAGGTAAAAAGATGAAACGAGTAATCTAGGCCGCCCTGCTGGCCGTAACCATGGCTGCCGGTGCGCAGGCCACCGACAAGGTCACCACGGTCCCGGTGCAGCCCGTAGGTTCGATTAGCCGTCAGGCGTAATCGGACGTTCGCGTAAATGGATTCTCCCGCCATAACGGCCAGCCGAATTTCCCCTCCGGCTGGCCGCCTCTGTTGCACGGCAACAACCAAAGCCTCTCGATCGTCCGATTACGCTGCGCTAATCGAACCGACATCGCGATATCATCGATCACTATCAGGTGCTCGACTTCAAGACGGCGATCGATGACGTTGGCGCCGGTTACTCGGACCTCAATATGCTGGCCGAGGACATCGAAACCCGTCGTGAAATGGCTTGCCTGAGCGAGCTGGGGGTGCGGCTAATGCAGGGTTATCTGTTTGCCAAACCCGGCTTTGCGTCACTGCCCGAGCTGGATTTTACCAACCTCTGACCACCCTCGCAGGATTGCAGACAACCGCCACAAAGCAAGAAGGGCACCAGACGGTGCCCCTTTGATTAAGCCACAGTGGCAAGCTTACTGACTGCAAATCCCCGACTTCGCAAGCTGTACTTTTACTTTGGAGATCACACGCTTGCCCTCATCTTCAGAGACCGCTTCCAGATTGGCACCACCGACAAAGACACCCATCTTGATGTACTGACGGACAAAGTAGTTTTTGCCCGGTTCGGTAAAGATGGCGAGTTTGTTGTCAGAGAACTCGGATTCAGTGGAAACCTCGTGGTTCTTGCCACCCGCGACTTGCTTGTAGAAGAAGGTGCGATCAGCGGTTTCACCTACGCACTCGGAGTCAACATAGACATTTTTCTTCAGTGCCTTGCCAACAAAGCTGTCTCGATAGATATACAGCCCCGCCATGTTGCTTTGCGGTGCCGGGAAGCTCTTTAACTTGGCATTCTCCTGGGCACTTTCCATCGGAACGCTGGCACAGCCTGCCAACAACAATGTGCCCAATATCGTGGATACCAGAGCCAGTTTTTTTAAAATCATGGGGAATTCTCCGTGCAATATTGAGCCTAAAATTTATGTTTAATAATTAATGATTTATCTCTGACAACAGCGGATTAGAGCATATGAATCCAACCATCACCAGCACATGTACAGCCCGTTCGATTAACCGTCAGACGTAATCGGACGCTCGCTTACACAGAGCCTCTCATCATAATGGCCACCCCAATGTCCCCCTCCGGCTGGCCGCCGCAGACTCGCGGGAACAGCCGGAACAACAGCCTCTCGATCGTCCGGCTACGCTGCGCTAATCGAACCGACAGATCTGCCAGCAACGGGCTCCTTGGCGCTCAATGGGTCAGTTGCGGCAGCAGTTGCAGCAGGTGGGCGCGCACCGCCAGCGGCGTCTGGCTGACCCAGATACCCAGCAGGCCGTAAGCGAGCAGCGGCAGTACCAGCAGCAACAGGCAGAGCAGCCCCAGCAGCTGGCGGGGAGCGAGCCGGCGCCCCTGCGTACCGAGCTGCAGTGCATCGGCCCGCTTGGGGCAGGCGGCCACGCAGCTCAGGCAACTGGTGCACTCGAGACTGCGCACCGCGATGAGCTGGTGCACCTGGATACGCGACGGGCAGGCCCGGCTGCACTTGTCGCAGTCGTGGCCCGCACTGCGCAGGCAACGGGCCGGGTCACGGCGAATGCGCAGCGCCGTCAATAGGCCGAGCAGGGCGAGCCAGGCGCCGTAGGGACAGAGGTAGCGGCAGAATCCTTGCCGGAAGCTGGCGGTGAGCAGCAGCACCCAGCCAAGGCAGAGGCCCGAGATCAGGGTCAGGTTGAAGAAGAAGGCCCCCATCTTCATATCCGCCGCCTGATGGTAGGGACTGGTGAAGTAGCCGGGCAGGGCGGCGCTTGGCACTGCGATCAGTACGATAAACAGCAAGAAAGCGAGCACCAGAAACTTCTGGCCGCGCAACACGACATCGAGCCAGCGCGGCGGCGTCCACTCCCCCACCAGCCATCGGCTACGCAGGCTGTGCAGCCACTCCCCCACCAGCCCGAGCGGGCAGAACCAGGCGCAGAACGCCCGCCCCAGCAGCAGGGCCGACAGACTGAGCACCAGCACCGTGATGGTGGCCGCCGGATGGTGCGGATCCACCAGCCCCTGCCCAAGCCAGGCCCGCAGCCCGAGCCCGCCGGCGATGGGCAGGAAGCCATCCACCACGTCCGGGCGCACCAGCCAGGGGCTCATCCCCAACCCTAGCTGCCAGACATGCAGGCCATACTGCAGCGTCACCAGCCCCCAGCAGAACAACAGCAGCAGGCGCGTGCGCGCCCGCAGCCACTGGCTGTCGAGTTCCCCGAGGATCGGCAGCGGCCGCCGCAGGTGCCAGAGGGCAAGCGCAAAGGCCACCAGCCCCATGCCGAGCCAGAGCAGGCTGTCCGCCGCCAGCAACCAGAGCATGAGCAGCAGGCCGAGGGCAAGACGCCACTGCCAACCCGATCGCGCCTGCCACGCCAGCAGCACCAGATAGGCCAGGCCGGCGGCCATGGTCACGGCTTCGATCACGCTCATGTTTCCCTCATCGCTTCATCCAAAACTCGCGGCAAGGATAACGGACATTTGAATTGATTATTTTGATCTGCATGGGCAGAGGGGCATCGGCAACCCATGCTCCCGGTGGGGCCCTCTTTGCGAAGACGGCGCCTTATGCCTTGCGGCTGTTGAACAGCGGCTGGTCCGACTCGGCCTGCTCGGCCCAGAAGTGGATGTTGAAGCGGGCATTCTCCGACAGCTCGACCCTGTGCCAGTACTGGGGCGGGCTGGTGGCAAACTCCCCGGCCCGGATCACCAGGCTCAGCTCCGGCTCTTCGGCCTGCTCGTCGGCAAAGCCGTGATAGGTGACGGTGCCCTCCATCACGCAGAGCTGGCCGAACACCCCGGCCGCGGTGTTGTGGTGGCTGAGCAACGCCTGCGGCACATTCTCGCGGGTAAAGAAGGGTGTGGAACGACGCACGACCCAGTGAGACGGAATAAGTTGCATGGACATATCAGTTCTCCTCAAGGGGCCGGGTCAACCCGGCCTGGTGTTATCAATGAATCAACGGGGCAGCTGACGCAGCAGCGGGAAGGCGGCACTCATCTGATCGCCCCCCACCACGAAGCCGCACAGCTCGCCATCCTCGCCGTGTGCCTCGGCCACCATGCCCTGGCGGTTCCAGCGGCACTGCCAGGCGAGATCGTCACCCCGGGTGCGACCGGCCAGTTGCAGCGGGTAACGTGGCGTCTTCACCTTCACCAGCATGGGCGGCAGGCTCAGCGGGGTCGGTGTGCCGAGCAGGGTGCGCGCCAGCGCATTGGCCCCCAGCACGATGGGTTGCAGGAAGGGGAGCAGCTGACCCCGCCACTGCACGCAATCCCCCAGTGCGAAGATATGGGGATCGCTGGTCTGCAGCCGATCGTCGATCAGGATGCCGCGCTCCACTGCCAACCCGGCCCCGCGGGCCAGGGCCAGATTCGGCCGCAGGCCGATCGCGGCGATCACCAGATCCTGCTCGCAAGTACGACCGTCGGTCAGGGTGACGCGCCAGCCATCGCCCGGCTGGGCATCAATCCTGGCGAGACCTGTCCCGAACTGCAGGCTGACGCCCTGGCTGCGCAGCGCCTGTTGTAGCGGCTGAGTCAGGGTGGCGGGCAGCAGGGCGCTGAGCGGGCTGTCGGCCAGATCCAGCAGCGTCACCTCTTTTCCTGCACTCGCCATATCCATCGCCAGCTCGCAGCCGATGAGACCGGCCCCCAGCACCAGGATGCGGCGGGCTTGCTGGATTGCCCCCTCGACAGCGGCATACTCCTGCTGGCTGTTGAGGGTGACCAGATGCTCGCTTCCCGGTATCTCGGGGCGCGCTGCGCTGGCGCCGGTAGCCAGCACCAGCTGGCCATAGGGGAAGCTGCCCTGCTCGGTCAGTACCAACCGCCGGACGGGATCTATGCCAAGCACCGGGCAGTGAGGCAGCAGCGCGATGTGTTGCTGCTCGGCAAATTCGCTGCCGCTAAGGCGGGTCATGGCCGCGGCGGCGCAGCCCCGGCTTACCACGTGGCTCAAGTCCGGCTTGTTGTACTCGTCGCCGCTGTCGGCGGTGATAAGGCGGATGGGCTGCTCGGCGTCCAGCTTGCGCAGGCTCTTGACCAGCTGCTGGGCTGCGAAGCCGCTGCCGATCACCACTATCTCGTCGCGCTGGGGGATGGCACTCATATGCAGGCCTCCACGGCGCAAGGTTCAAATACCTCCTTGCCGATGCCGCAACCCGGGCAGAGGAAGCTGTCAGGTACCTGGGCCCAGGGGGTGCCCGGCGCCACCAGCTGATCCGGCTCGCCCTGGGCCGGGTCGTAAACCCACTGGCAGACGGTGCAGAGCATGGCCTGGTCGTCGTCCCATTCAGCCGCCGGGGCGGCTTGCGGCGCCGCAGTCACGGCCGCAGGCATCTCAGGGGCAAGCGTCGCCTGGGTTGTGGTGATCGGGCGGGGTGCCTCTAGGGGGTGCAGTGCCCATTGGCGGGCGAGTTGGCGGCCGTGTTCGCGGCATTCCGCCAGCGCCGAGCCATCCGGCCGCCACTTGGCCTTGAGGGAGATGCTGATGTCAAAGCCCGCGTCCATCAGGCGGGTCTGGATCCGGTCCACCGCACCGCCGGTCCAGCCGTAGCTGCCGAAGGCCGAGGCGCGCTTGTTACGGAAGCGTAGGCCGGTGATCTCTTCGAGCATGCCCGCCACCTTGGGCATCATGACGTTGTTCATGGTGGAGGAGCCCACCAGTATCCCCTTGGAGCGGAACACCTGGGTCAGGATCTCGTTCTTGTCGTGGCGGGCCACGTTGTAGATCTTCACCGCCACGCCCGGGTCCACCTCGTGGATGCCCTGGGCGATGGCATCGGCCATCATGCGGGTGTTGTTGGACATGGAGTCGTAGAACAGGGTGATGCGGTCTTCCTGATAGTGGTCAGCCCACTCCAGGTATTTCAGGATGATCTGGGTGGGGTCCTCGCGCCAGACGATGCCGTGGGAGGTGGCCACCATGCTCACCGGCAGGTTGAAGCCGAGCACTTCCTTGATCTTGGCGGTGACCAGCGGGCTGAACGGGGTGAGGATATTGGCGTAGTAGCGCTGGCACTGCTCCATCAACTCGGTCTGGTCCACCTCGTCGTTGAACAGGTGTTCGTCACAATAGTGCTGGCCGAAGGCGTCGTTGGAGAACAGCACCGCATCGTCGGTCATATAGGTCATCATGCTGTCGGGCCAGTGCAGCATGGGTGTCTCGATAAATACCAGCTGCTTGCCGTTGCCGATGTCCAGGCTGTCACCGGTCTTGACCGGGTGGAAGTTCCACTCAGGATGGTGATGGTGGCCGGTGATGGAGTCGATGGCATTGTGGGTGCAGTAGATGGGGGTGCCTGGGATGCGGGCCATCAGCTCGGTCAGGGCGCCGGCATGGTCCTCTTCGGCATGGTTGATGACCACGTAGTCGATGCTGGCCAGATCGATCTCGGCCGCCAGGTTCTGCACGAATTCCCGGCTGAACTTGTGATCGACGGTGTCGATCAGCACGTTCTTGCCCTCACGGATGAGGTAGCTGTTGTAGCTGGTGCCCTTGTGGGTCTTGTACTCGGTACCGTGGAAGTCGCGTACCTCCCAGTCCCGTTGGCCGACCCAGTGGATGTTGTTCTTGACGTGAATGCTCATCAGGCAGTTCCTCGAATGCAATAGTGGATGTTCGACTGAACCAGCTATTGCAGCGGACGTGCCAACATTTAAATTGTTGTTTTCATTGACTAAGTAAATCATGAATTGTCATTAAGACAACCCCTGTTTATAGTCATAATCACAAATACACTGTCATTTGGACAAATATCGTGATCTCGACCGACAGCCTGGCGCGCATCGCCCTCGACCTGCAACTCGGCATCTCCCATCAGGACCGCTTCCACCGCCTGATCCAGAGCGTGCGCAGCCTGCTGAACTCGGATGCCTCGGCTCTGCTGCGCTACGAGGGGGGCCAGTTCATCCCGCTGGCCATCGACGGCCTGATGCAGGACGTGCTGGGGCGCCGCTTCGCCCTCAAGGATCACCCGCGCATGGAGGCCATCGCCCGCGCCGGCGATGTGGTGCGCTTCCCCGCCGACAGCAGCCTGCCCGACCCCTATGACGGCCTGCTGCCGGATCACGACGACTTCAAGGTGCACGCCTGCGTCGGTCTGCCGCTGTTCTCGGATCAGGCGCTGATCGGCGCGCTGACCATAGACGGCATGAACCCGACCCAGTTCGACGCTATCAGCGACGAGGAGCTGCGGCTGGTGGGCGCCCTGGCCGCCGCCGCCCTCAACAACGCCCTGCTGCTGGAGCGGCTCGCCCGCCAGAGCAGCGAGCCGCTGGTCCCCGGCACCCGGCCCGGCCCTGAGCAGCCGGAGATGATCGGCCAGTCCCCCGCCATGGCCCGGCTACGCCACGAGATCGAGGTGGTCGCCAACTCGGAGCTGAACGTGCTGATCCTGGGGGAGACCGGGGTCGGCAAGGAGTTGATCGCCAAGGCGGTGCATCGCGGTTCCCCGCGTGCCAAGGCACCGCTGGTCTACCTCAACTGCGCCGCCCTGCCGGAATCGGTGGCCGAAAGCGAGCTGTTCGGTCACGTGAAGGGGGCCTTTACCGGCGCCATCCACAACCGGGCGGGCAAGTTCGAGCTGGCGGATCAGGGCACTTTGTTCCTCGACGAGATTGGCGAGCTCTCCCTGCCGCTGCAGGCCAAGCTGCTGCGGGTGCTGCAATACGGCGATCTGCAGCGCATCGGTGACGACACCCCGCTCAAGGTGAACGTGCGCATCCTGGCGGCCACCAACCGGGATCTGAAGCAGGCGGTGGTCGAGGGGCAATTCCGGGCCGACCTCTACCACCGGCTGAGCGTGTTCCCGATCCACGCCCCGGCGCTGCGCGAGCGCCCCGGCGACATTCCCCTGCTGGCCGGTTATTTTTGCGAACGCTGCCGGCTCAGCCTGGGGCTGGAGCGACTGCGTATCCAGCCACAAGCGCTGCAACTGCTCGAGCGCCACGACTGGCCCGGCAACGTGCGGGAACTCGAGCACGCCATCCACCGCGCCGCCGTGCTGGCGCGGGCCGAACAGGGTAGCCAGACCCCGGCCCTCGCCAGCCATCACTTCAACCTGGCGGCCGGCCCCCTGCCCCCCTCCACCAGCCCCGCCACGGCGCCGGTTGCCCCCTTGCCCGGCGGCCTCGGCCTGCGGGCCGCCACCGACGCCTTCCAGCTCACGCTGATCGAGCAGACCCTGGCCGCCCATGACGGTAACTGGGCAGCCACCGCCCGCGCGCTGGAGCTGGATGGCGGCAACCTGCACCGGCTCGCCAAGCGGCTCGGCCTCAAACCCTGACGCGCGCTGCTTGGCCCCATAAACAAAAACCCCCTCGTAACAGAGGGGGTTTTTCGGTTTGGCAACGGGTGCGGATTAACGCAGCGGTTTGACCGAGCGACGGATAATCAGCTCGGGCTGTACCGTCATCGATTCCACTTCCAGCTCCTTGTTGCGGATCCGGCTGACCAGATGCTTCACTGCCAGCTGGCCCAGTTCGGCCTTCGGGTGACGGATGGTGGTCAGCGGCGGGCTGGAAAAGCGCGCCATCTCCACATCGTCGTAGCCGATGATGGAGATATCGTCCGGCACCTTGACTCCGGCTTCCCAGGCAGCGCAAATCGCGCCGATCGCCATGGGGTCGTCGAAGGCAAAGACCGCGGTCGGACGAGGCTGCAGGGCCAGGATGCGCTGCATGGCATCGAAGCCGCTCTGGCTCTCGTAGTCCCCTTCAAAGATCTGGTCATCTTTGAGAGTCAGACCTTGCTCGCCCAGCGCATCACGAACCCCGTCCAATCGCTGCTGGGTGGTCGGCTTGGAGAGCTGGCCAGTGATACAGACGATGTCGCGGTGCCCCAGCTCCAGCAGATGGCGCACGGCCATGCGGGCGCCGATACGGGCGTTGTCGTTGATGACGTTGGCGAAATCGCACTCCGTGCCCCAATCCAGTACCACCTGCGGTACGTTCTTGTGGATGCGCAACATGTCGCGCAACGGGGTGTCGATATCGGTCCCCAATACCAGCAAGCCATCCACCCGTTTTTCCATCAACATTCTCAAGTAATGCTGTTGGCGAGGCGGCTGGTTTTCGGTGTTGCAGAGGATCAGGCTGTAGCCCTGTTCGAAGCAGTACGCTTCAACCCCTTGCACCACTTCTGCGAAGAAGGGGTTTACGCTGGTGGTGACCAGCATGCCAATGGTCTTGGTCGAATTTATTTTCAGACTGCGCGCTACCGAGTTGGGCGCGTAGTTGAGTTCTGCCACCGCCTCAATCACTTTCTGGGTCGCGTCTTCGCTGACCCGCCGAGTGTGGTTGAGCACATGTGAGACGGTGGAGATGGATACGCCTGCGCGCGAGGCGACATCCTTGATAGTGGCCATCTCTGTCTCCTGACTGTCAAAGGCGGAACATTAGCAGATTTCCCGAATAAAGGCTTGGTTTTAACGAGCTCTGCCACGGAATGGTCAATGCTGGCTAATCTAGGCGCTCATTTCTGTTTGCGCAAACAAATTGTGGTCAAAATGGGAGCAGCGTCAGAGTAAAATATCGCCAGATTAATCCTCTGCTGTTTGTCATAATTGCCTGGCGTTACCAAGATGTTAAGTCAAAAAATAAAAATTAAGCTCTGATTAACGTAAAATAACAGGTCATTTGTTTCAAAATTCACCCACCCAACCCCCTCTGGTTAGTATCTTTAACAGCTTGTTATTGCCCCGTGAGGAATGATAGAACCATACCTATAGCCGGATGCACGGGATGTAGATCCGGAATGGTACACGGACATGAAACAATCCACTGATTAAGGGACGAATCAATGCATAAGTTTAACAAAATCACAGTTGGCGCAGCGGTTTCTTTGGCTCTGTTTGGATCGATCTCCATCGCCCACGCGGCAGACACCATCAAGATCGGTATCGCGGGCCCGGTCACTGGCCCGGTCGCCCAATACGGCGACATGCAGTTCACCGGCGGCAAGATGGCAGTCGAGCAGATCAACAAGGCGGGCGGCATCAATGGCAAGCAGATCGAAGCAGTCGTCTATGACGACGCCTGCGACCCCAAGCAGGCGGTGGCCGTTGCGAACAAGGTGGTGAATGACGGCGTCAAGTTCGTGGTCGGTCACCTCTGCTCCGATAACACCCTGCCCGCCTCCGACATCTATGAAGACGAGGGGATCCTGATGATTACCCCCGCCTCCACCAACCCCAAGATCACCGAGCGCGGTTACCAGCTGACCCTGCGTACCATCGGTCTGGATAGCGATCAGGGCCCGACTGCCGCCAAATACATCATCGAACAGGTCAAACCCCAGCGCGTTGCCGTTATCCACGACAAGAAGCAGTACGGTGAAGGGATCGCCTCCAGCGTCAAAGCCTCGCTCGACAAAGCAGGCGTGAAAGTGGTGGCCTTTGAAGGGATCACCGCCGGTGACAAGGACTTCTCCGCCCTGATCGCCAAGCTGCAGAAAGAGAACGTCGATTTCGTCTACTACGGCGGCTATCACCCGGAGCTGGGTCTGATCCTGCGTCAGGCTGGCGAGAAAGGGCTGAAAGCCAAGTTCATGGGCCCGGAAGGGGTGGGTAACAAGGATATCTCCGCCATCGGTGGCCCGGCGTCTGAAGGCCTGCTGGTGACCCTGCCGAACAAATACGATCTGGTGCCGGCCAACGCCCCGCTGGTGGCCGCGTTCAAGGCCAAGGGTCAGGACTCCTCCGGCCCGTTCGTCTGGACTACCTATGCCGCGATGCAAACCCTGGTAGCCGGTATCGCCAAGGCGGGTGAAGATGACCCGGCCGCCGTGGCGGCCGCCATCAAGGCCGCGCCGATCGATACCGTGATGGGCCCCCTGACCTGGGCACCGAACGGTGACCTGAAAGGCTTCGAATTCGGTGTGTTCCAGTGGCACGCTGACGGCACCTCCAGCCAAGTCAAATAATCTGCCGATTGGGGGTGAGTACGCTCACCCCCTCCTCTTTTGCGGGCAAGTACAGGGAACGCAGTATGTCCGAACACCTCCTTTATCTGGTTCAGCAACTGCTGAACGGATTAACCATAGGCAGCACCTATGCGTTGATCGCCATCGGCTACACCATGGTCTATGGCATCATCGGTATGATCAACTTCGCCCACGGCGAGGTTTACATGATCGGCTCCTATGTCGCTTTCATGGTGATGGCGGGGCTCATGATGATGGGCATCGACAGCACCTTTCTACTGCTGGGGGGCGCCTTCCTGGTCAGTATCGTCATCACCGGCACCTATGGCTGGAGCATCGAACGGGTTGCCTACCGGCCGCTGCGCGGCGGCAACCGGCTGATCCCTCTCATCTCCGCCATCGGCATGTCGATCTTCTTGCAGAACATGATGCGGATGGCCCAGGGCTCGCGCGATATCGCCATGCCCAGCCTGATCTCCGGTGGCTGGACGCTGGGCGGTGAGGATGGTTTTCAGGCCAGCCTCTCCTATATGCAGCTGATCATCTTCGTGGTGACCTTCATCACCATGCTGGCGCTTACCCAGTTCATCAACCGCTCCCGCATGGGCCGCGCCTGTCGCGCCTGTTCGGAGGATATCAAGATGGCCAACCTGTTGGGGATCGACACCCATGTAGTCATCTCGATCACCTTCGTGCTGGGGGCCGCGCTGGCCGCCGTCGCCGGGGTGCTGCTCGGCATGTATTACGGCGTTATCAACCCCTACCTCGGCTTTATGGCCGGTCTGAAAGCCTTCACTGCCGCCGTGCTGGGCGGTATTGGCAGCATTCCGGGCGCCGTACTGGGTGGCCTGCTGCTGGGGGTGGTTGAAGCGCTCACCGCCGGTTATCTCAGCACCGAGTACAAGGATGTGATGGCGTTTGCCCTGCTCATTTTTGTGCTGCTCTTTATGCCCACTGGCATTCTGGGTCGTCCGGAAGTGGAGAAAGTGTAATGAGAAATCAATTTATCCACGCCTGTATCGCCAGCCTGGTGCTGCTGGTGCTCTCCTTCTGGCTGCTCGGCTTCAAGCTGGAGACCGACGGCTCCCGCCTGCTGGTGGTGAGCCGCCTCGATGTGTCGCTGGCCTGGCTGCTGGGCGGCGCCACCCTCGTATTCTGGTTCCAGATGCTGCGCGGCCAGATTGCCAAGCTGTTTCAAGCCTCCATCAGCGGCTTCTCGGTCGGCTTCACCAAGCTGGTGCTGCCGAGCCCGGAGGAGGCGCCCAAGCTCTATAACCTCACCGCCGTGCTGGTGCTGCTGTTCGCAGTGAGCTGGCCCTTTATGGCCTCTCGCGGCGCCATCGATCTCGCCACCCTCACCCTGATTTACATCATGTTGGGGCTGGGACTGAACGTGGTGGTCGGCCTCGCCGGTCTGCTCGATCTCGGCTATGTCGGCTTCTACGCAGTCGGTGCCTACAGCTATGCCCTGCTCAACACCTACTTCGGGCTGAGCTTCTGGGAGTGTCTGCCCATCGCCGGGCTGATGGCCGCTACCTTCGGCTTCCTGCTCGGGTTCCCGGTATTGCGGCTACGGGGGGACTATCTGGCCATCGTCACCCTCGGCTTTGGCGAGATCATCCGCATCCTGCTCAACAACATGACCACCCTGACCGGCGGCCCGAACGGCATATCTGGCATTCCCAAGCCGACGCTGGGGGGTCTGGAGTTCAACCGCACCGTCAAGGATGGGGGCTTTGATACTTTCCACAACTTCTTCGGCATCGCCTACAACGCCAACCACAAGGTGATCTTCCTCTACCTGATGGCGCTGGTACTGGTGGTGGCGACCCTGTTCGTGATCAACCGCCTGCTGCGGATGCCGCTGGGCCGCGCCTGGGAAGCGCTACGTGAGGACGAGATCGCCTGCAAATCGCTGGGGCTCAACCCCACCATCATCAAGCTGACCGCCTTCACCATAGGCGCCTGCTTCGCGGGCTTTGCCGGCAGCTTCTTCGCCTCGCGGCAGGGCTTTATCAGCCCGGAATCCTTCGTCTTTATCGAGTCGGCCATCGTGCTCGCCATCGTGGTGCTGGGGGGCATGGGCTCCCAGATCGGGGTGGTGCTGGCCGCTATCGTGATGACGGTGCTACCGGAGCTGGCCCGCGAGTTCAACGAGTACCGCATGCTGATGTTCGGCCTCTTGATGGTGTTCATGATGATCTGGCGGCCACAAGGATTGCTGCCGATGACCCGTCCGCATCTGGAGTTGAAGAAATGAGCAAGTTGTTGGAAGTCTCAAATTTGTCGATGCGTTTCGGTGGGTTACTGGCGGTCAACGGGGTCGAGCTGGATATCGAAAAAGGGGAAGTGATCTCCATCATCGGCCCCAACGGCGCGGGCAAGACCACCATCTTCAACTGCCTGACCGGCTTCTACAGCCCGAGCGGCGGCACCATCCGCTACAAGGGTGAGGAGATCCAGGGGCTGCCCGGCCACCTCATCGCCCGCAAGGGGATTGTGCGTACCTTCCAGCATGTGCGGCTGTTCAAGGAGATGACGGCGGTGGAGAACCTGCTGGTTGCCCAGCACCAGCACCTCAACACCAGCTTTATCGCCGGTCTGTTCAAGACCCCGGCCTTTCGCCGGGCGGAGCAAGAGGGGCTGGAGCGGGCCGCCTTCTGGCTGGAGAAGGTGGGGCTCACGGATCTTGCCAACCGCGCAGCCGGCAATCTGGCCTATGGTCAGCAGCGCCGCCTCGAGATCGCCCGCTGCATGGCAGCCCGCCCCGAGCTGTTGATGCTGGATGAACCGGCCGCCGGTCTGAACCCGAAGGAGACCGACGAACTGGATGAATTGATCACCTCTTTGCGGGACGAATTCGGCGTCTCTGTGCTGCTGATCGAGCACGACATGAAGCTGGTGATGGGCATCTCCAACCGCATCTTCGTGGTCAGCCAGGGCACCCCGCTGGCCCACGGCAAGCCGGATGAGATCCGCAACAATCCGGCAGTGATCAAGGCCTATCTGGGCGAGTCGTAAGGATAAAAAGATGTTAGAACTTCGCAACGTATCGACCCACTACGGCAAAATTCAGGCGCTGCACGATGTCAGCGTCGAGGTGAAAGAGGGGGAAATCGTCACCCTGATCGGTGCCAATGGCGCGGGCAAGACCACCCTGCTGATGACCCTCTGCGGTGAACCCAAACCCAGCAGCGGCTCCATCTGGTTTGAGGGGGAACAGATCAGCGCCCTCACCACCGCTCGCATCATGCGCAAGGATATCGCCGTGGTGCCGGAGGGGCGCCGCATTTTCGCCCGCCTGACGGTGGAGGAGAACCTGCTGATGGGCGCCTTCTTCGTCGACAAGGCCGAACAGCACGGACTGCTGGATCAGGTGTTCACCCTGTTCCCGCGCCTGCACGAACGGTTGGAACAGCGGGCCGGCACCATGTCCGGCGGCGAGCAACAGATGCTGGCCATCGGCCGCGCCCTGATGAGCAAACCGCGCCTGCTGCTGCTGGATGAACCCTCGCTGGGGCTGGCCCCCATCGTCATCCAGCAGATCTTCGACACCATAGAACAGTTGCGCCAGAAGGGGATGACCATCTTTCTGGTGGAGCAAAACGCCAACCAGGCGCTCAAGCTGGCTGACCGAGGCTATGTGCTGGAGAACGGCCACGTGGTGCTGCAAGACACAGGAGCCGCCCTGCTGGCCAACCCGGCGGTACGGCAGGCTTATCTGGGCGGTTAACCCACTGACCCGCATGCCATATCAACAAGGGAGCCGCTGGCTCCCTTATCTTTTGTGGGGTTAGTTTGCGCCCAAGCTTGCGGTACACTGGCCCGTAATCAACCTATTCGCAGGACATCCAGATGGACCAGTTTGCCCATATCAATGCCCATGATGCCCACCAGAAACTGAGCGCGGGTGAAGCCCGTCTGGTGGATATTCGCGACCCGCAATCCTTTGAAGCGGCCCACGCGGTCGGCGCCTTCCACCTCACCAACGGCACCCTGGTGCGCTTTATGAACGAAGTGGATTTCGATACCCCGGTCATCGTGATGTGCTATCACGGCAACAGCAGTCAAGGAGCGGCCCAATACCTGCTGCAACAGGGTTATGACGAGGTCTACAGCATGGATGGAGGCTTCGAGGCATGGCGCCGGGAATTTCCCATCGAGGCAGGCGAGGCATGATCCAGCTGCTGGTACTCGACAACGCCCGCATGGCGCAGGCGCTGGTGGACTATCTGGCGACCCTGGGCATCTCCTGCGAGCTGACCCAGTCCGAGCTGGGGGTCACCATCTGGCTGGCGGACGAGCAGCGCCTCGCCCAGGCCCAACTGGAGGTGAAGCGCTTTCTCACCGAGCCTGGCCACCCGCGCTACATGGAGGCCTCCTGGCAGTCCGGCCGCGCCGATGCCCGCATCGACTACAGCAAGGGGATGACGGATCCCATCACCGACTTCCTCCATCAGGCGGGGCCGCTGACGCTGGTGGTGATCATCGCCTGTCTCGCCATCTACGGCATCGATGCCATCGGCCTGCCCATCTACGATGAACTGGCATTCCACCCGACGCTGGCCCAGTTCACCGACTGGCAGGCGTGGCGCTATTTCACCCCCGCCCTGATCCACTTCTCGGTACTCCATCTGGTGTTCAACTTGCTCTGGTGGTGGTATCTCGGCGGTCAGATCGAGCAGCGCCTCGGCAGCGGCAAGCTGCTGATCCTGCTGCTGGTGGGCGCCGCCCTGCCCAATATCGCCGAGTTCTTCGCCAGCGGCCCGCTGTTTGGCGGCCTCTCCGGCGTGGTCTATGCCCTGCTCGGCTACTGCTGGCTGCGCAGCAAGCTGCAACCGGCCTGCGGTCTCACTCTGCCACCGGCGCTGATGGGCTTTATGCTGTTCTGGATGGTGCTCGGCTTCTTCGACATGCTCGGCACCAGCACCGCCAACATCGCCCACCTGACCGGCCTGCTGGTCGGCCTGCTGCAAGGCTGGCTGGATCGCAACCACCAGCCGGCCTGATTTTTCAGCTGCCGCAGAAACAACAACGCCGCCCCGAAGGGCGGCGTTTTTTTACAACCTGCGCCGTTACTGCTTGAGCAGGGAGCTGTCGGTCACTTGTACTGCCGTGCCACCGCTCATAAAGAAGCTGGCAAACTGAGTCTGCATCTCGGTGGTCACCAACGCGTTGCTGTCATTGCCGTCAGGAGCCAGCAGCGAGCTGTGACCACCGGCCACAAAGCGAGCCGCATGATGGCTGGCTGCGCCGGTTGCCGTGAGTGATTGCAGCGAAAGCACCTTGAACAGCGGCTCGGTGCCAGCCAGCGGCGCCGAGGCGATGCTGTTGGGGATAACCTGATCCGGCAAGCTGAGCGCACCATCGCCAACAATTTCGGTGGCGAACAGCGGGAAGCGCTTGGCGACGCCACTGCCCAGATTGATCGGGTCGGCAGAGTCCAGCACTGACTGGGCGGCAAAGGTATAGCTCTGCAAGGTGCTCGCCGCACCCGCTTGCGTGGCCGCATCCAGACTGGGCAGGAACTCGTTGACGAAGCAGGCTGCCTTGGTCGTTTTGCAGTTTGGCTCATAGGCGGTAAAGCCCGCCTTCAGCTCCGGACTGCCCGAGGTGAGCACGCTCATCTTGATGGTCGGCCCGAAGCTCGGCGAGTTGAGCAGCAACGGCGCTATGCCGCCACCCGGCATCGCCAGACCGCCGGTATCGAACTTGAACAGGGCATCAGCCAAGGCACTGCCGGTGGTCTGGTTGGCGACCGCCAGCAGATTGGCTCCGGCAATTGCCCCCAGCGAGTGGCCGAGGAAATGTACCTTCAGACCGGCGCCGCCCAGTTGACCACCCAGCCCCTTGGCATTAGCCAGACCGACGGCCAGTCGCAGTCCCAGCAGATCGGCCACGCTCTGTTTCAGGTTGTCCCGCGCCACCGTCAGATAGCCCAGATTCAGGTAGGGCGTCGGATTGTCGGAGGTGGTGACGGTCGCCATGCTGTTGCTCAAGGCATAGCCACGTTCGCCGTGCAGCGGATGATCGATCACCACCACAGCGACACTCTTGCTGGCAGTCGCGCCCGCGCCGATCTGGCCCAGCGCCAGTGCATAGGCGTTCTCCTTGATGGAGGTGACCCCGTGCTGATAGATGATCACATCGGTGACATTGGCCAATGGCCCGGCGGCAAAGATCCGCAGCGGTACCGATTGCACTTCGGTCAGGGCTGGCAGCGGATTGAAACGGCCGATATTGCGCTCGGCATCCAGCGGCTTGCCACCGGAGGTGAGGGTCACCCCGATCAGCTTGCTCGCCTCGGTCAGCAGTTCACTCTGACGGCTCGGGTCGGCGATCAGCTCACCCAGCAGCGCCGGATCCACGCCCGCCCCGACCAGTCCACCGATCACTTCGGTATCGCCCGCTTTCAATGCGTTGGCGATGGCATAGAGGCTGGGAATGGCACCGTGCCAGGATTGGGTCTTGGCCTTGTCCCATGAACCGGCTATCGCTGGAGTAGAGAGGAAGTAAGGGAGCTTGACGGTGCCGGTGTAAACCTTGGTCAGCTGGGCAACACCGTTAAGCGGTGTGCCAGTGCCAAAGGCGGCACTCAATGCATCTTTCTGATCCTGCGGCAGGAATGGCTCAGCAGCCAGCTGGGTCAGAAAATCCACCCCGCCATTAAGGCCACTGATGGTGTAGGTTGCCGGCAGGCTGGTGTTGCCCTTGGCGTCCTGTTTCCACAGCAATGCAGCGTCCAGGCTCGGGCTCTTCAACACGGAAGCGGCGGCACTCTTCACCGCCAGCAGCACATCGGCACCAGATTGGGTGGCAAACCAGTCGGAGAAGATCACCCGATCGCTGGTGATCCCGGTGGCCGCCTTGAACAGACTTTCCTGCAGCGAGATCAGACCGTTGATGGTCTGATCCTGCGTGGTTGCCGATTTGAAGTTGCTGTAATCGCCCCCCGCTTTGAGCGGTGTGCCGCGACTGTCCTTGAGGGAATCGGTCGCCACAATCAGGTAGTAAGAAGAGGGATTAAGCGGCTTGAGCGGAACCAGATTGAGTTTGCCGCCACTATCGCTCACCACAAAGTCGGTGCCATAGGTCAGAGGCTTGTTGTTCTTCACCCCGACAGGTCGCTGAGTCACCGGATCCAGCACCAGCTCCAGCAGATAGAGGGGCGCAACGGCAGAGGCATACTCGCTGGCCGCAGGGGCCGGCACAGAGACGCCGGTCACGGTCGCCGGTACCAGCTGGACAGGTTGCGTCGTAGACCAGCCATCCAGGGTGGAGAGGGCAGACACCGGGTTCGACAGATCCGCAGTCTCGGTCGAAAACTTCAGGGTGCCGTCACTGGCACGGGGGGCCAGCACGCTCGGGCGAATCCCGTTGGCGCCACTCAGGGCGTAGTCGAGAGAGCTGGTGGTGTCTCCCTTGTTGTCATCCCCACCACATCCGGCCAGCAGGGCGCTGAGCACGGCGGCATAAATTAGCTTCTTCTTCATTTTTTGTTCTCTTTATCGGTTGTTGTCCATCACAAGCCAACGAAGCATTCACCGCTTCGACCGCACAAAGTTAACATAAAATCAACAACCAAAGAGACTCATGTTGGTCATCTTCTGCTCAGGTTTGTGGCGAGAATCAAGGTTTTACGTAAACAAGGGCGCGCAAGGGTAACAACCGCGAAGGATAACCAGACCCGACCAGCCAGCGGGCACCATCACGACTAAAAAGCCGCTGCGATCTCGGCAAAGTGAGGGAATTGTCGGTAGAATGTCCGCCAACGTTTAAGGAGGACATCATGATCGACCCGAAGAAACTGGAAGAGATCGCCAAGCAGGTGCACAACTCCCTGCCGCCCGGCATTCGCAGCATGGGTGAAGAGGCCGAGAAGAAGATGCGTCAGGTACTGCAAGCCCAGCTGGGCAAGCTGGATCTGGTCAGCCGCGAAGAGTTCGACGTGCAGACCAAGGTGCTGCTGCGAACCCGTGAAAAACTGGCCGCCCTCGAAAGCAAGCTGGCTCAGCTCGAACAGCAGCTCGGCGCTAAAGGCGAATAATAGAAACCCCAGCTCGGCTGCAATGCTGATCAGATAAGCACTTTTTTGACTGATTATTCATAAATTAGATTTGAGTTGGGGGGGCAAGGCTGTGTCCAGTCGAGCTTCCTCCAGCCTTTATCCAGCGAGGCTTGCAATAGAAAGAGGGAGGCATCATGCCTCCCTCGCTTTTTCGTCCTGATACTACGTGGACTGGAACTCAAATTCTCTTAAGTGAACAGCATTGCAGCTCGGCTGGGGTTTTTGCTCTGTATTGAACCTCTAGAGGAGATCACACCTGCAACAGGTGCCAGGCCCGCTTGCCGCGCGCCTTGGCCTCGTACATGGCCCTGTCGGCCACCTCCAGCGCCTGCCGGAAGGTCAATGGCTCCTCATCCCACAGGGCGATGCCGATACTCAGCCCGACCCGTTGCGAGCAACCGGGTTTGGGCACATAACCGTGCATCCGGCTGATCAGCGCATCGGCCAGTTGTGCCAGGCCGTGGCTCGACACATCCCGGTGCAGATGCACCACAAACTCGTCGCCACCGTAGCGGCCGCACAGGGCCGATCCTGGCATGATGAGACGCAGCCAGCGCGCCATCTGCTGCAGCACCTGATCACCGCAGGCGTGGCCCAGCTGGTCGTTGATCCCCTTGAAATCATCCAGGTCGATAAAGAGCAGTGCCCCCGCCCCTTGCGGTTGCTGCTGGGCGAACGCCTTGCCAAATCCCTGCCGATTCAGCAAGCCGGTGAGCGCGTCGCTGTTGGCACGCTCGGCCAGTCGCTGTTCATAGGCCTTGCGCTGAGTGATATCAATATGGGCGCCCATGATCCGCAGTGGCTTGCCATTGCCATCCCGATCGACCACCCGGCCCCGATCCCACAGCCAGGTGATCTCCCCGTCCGGGCTGATGGTGCGGTATTCGGCTTCGTAGAAGGGGGTTTTTCCCTCAAGGTGGGCAAAGTAGCGGCCCATGGCATGGGCGCGATCGTCGGGATGGAGCTTGGCGCTCCACAGATCGAAATGGGGGGCCATGTCACCGGCCTGAAAGTTCTGCAGATTGAAGACCCGCAACTCGCCGGTGGGAATGGTGCCCTGCCAGAGACAGATGCCGGTGCCATCGAGGGCGGCATTGAGCTTCTCCTGCAACAGGCCATTTTCATGTTTCAGCACAGCGATTTCTGCCTGCAAACGGGCCACGTCACCGCCATGAAGGGATGGGTTCAGCGTTGCGACCCGCTCGACAGAGCCGGGCTCACCCCTGTCATCCTCCGCAGATGCCCTACCCTCTTCACTCAACACTGCGCCTCCTTGTGCTTGCGCTATGGGTACTCTTGTCACTCCCCCATAAAGATGCCACCAGCGACGCCCGATTAGTAGCCATTCATAGCCAAAAGATTGAAAAACCATGGGATAACGCCGCGATAATCCGCTCATTCGGCGCAATCCAGTGCAACGGCGGCCGCAAAAACAACAGCCCCCGGCAAAACCGGGGGCTGGGTCATCCAGACGGGGATCCCGTCAGATAAATTCGTAGGCGTCACCGAAGATGCGCTCCGGCTCGGCGCCGAGGATCTTGAACTCCTCCCGTGCCGCACCCGCCATCTCGAAGCGACCGGCGACATAGATGTCGTAGTCGTGGAGGCTGACGAAGTCATCCATGATCGCCTTGTGTACCAGCCCGCTCTTGCCGGTCCAGTCAGCCTCCGGCTCCTGCACCACCGGGATGAAGGTGAGCGGGGCGTAGTCGCGCTCCCACTGCTGCATCAGCTCCTGCTCGTAGAGCCAGTGCGCCTGACGCACGCCCCAGTAGAAGAACACCGGACGCTTGCTGCCCGTGTCGATCAGGTACTCCAGAATGGCGCGGGCATAAGAGAAACCGGTGCCACCCGCCATCAGGATCAGCGGACGGGGGGACTCATCGCGCAGGAACGCCTTGCCAGCCGGCAATTCGACCTCGATCTCCCCCTGCTCGCGCATGCGGGCCAGCACCTGACCGGCGTAGGCATTTTCGGGAGTGGCACCGATTTGCAGCTCCAGCACGCCCGGGCGGGTCGGCGAGTTGGCGATGGAGAAGGGACGCTTGTCCGAATCGCTCATCACCACCAGCAGATACTGGCCCGGCTTGAAACTGATCGCTTGCTGCGGCGTCAGGGCCACATGCCAGATGGTGTCGACATATTCGCGCAGTTCCTCTACGCGGCATTTGATACGTTGCATTCTTGTCCTTGTGGCGGGCTCGCTCGGCCCGCTTCGCTCATTGTTTCACTTTGGAGTGACGACCAGCCGCCCTGGCCCCGTCAGTCGAGAATACTCAAATCGGAGCGGATCGCATCACTTTTTGCAGCAAAACGGCCACCTCTGGCTCATCCGAGGATATTGAGTTCATCCCAGATGGCATCGACCTTCTGCTTCACCGCCTCGTCCTGAACGATGGGCTGACCCCACTCCCGGTTGGTCTCGCCCGGCCACTTGTTGGTGGCATCCAGCCCCATCTTGGAGCCGAGGCCGGAGACCGGCGAGGCGAAGTCCAGATAGTCGATCGGCGTATGCTCGATCAAGGTGGTATCCCGTGCCGGATCCATCCGGGTGGTGATGGCCCAAATCACATCCTTCCAGTCGCGGGCGTTGACGTCATCGTCACACACCACCACGAACTTGGTGTACATGAACTGGCGCAGAAAGGACCAGACCCCCAGCATCACCCGCTTGGCGTGGCCCGGGTAGCGCTTCTTGATGGTCACCACCGCCATCCGGTAGGAGCACCCCTCCGGCGGCAGATAGAAGTCCACAATCTCGGGGAACTGCTTCTGCAGCAACGGCACGAACACCTCGTTCAGCGCCAGCCCCAGCACCGCCGGTTCATCGGGCGGACGGCCGGTGTAGGTACTGTGGTAGATGGCATCGCGCCGCTTGGTGATGTGGGTGATGGTAAAGACCGGGAACTCGTCCACCTCGTTGTAGTACCCGGTGTGGTCGCCATAGGGCCCTTCCGGCGCCAGCTCACCCGGCTCCAGATAGCCTTCCAGCACGATCTCGGCGCTGGCGGGCACCTCCAGATCGCAGCTGATGGCCTTGATCACCTCGGTGCGGCTGCCGCGCAACAGACCGGCAAAGGCATATTCGGAGAGGGTATCCGGCACCGGTGTCACCGCGCCGAGAATGGTCGCCGGATCGGCGCCGAGCGCCACCACCACCGGGAATCGCTCACCGGGATGGGCCTCCTGCCACTCGCGAAAATCGATGGCACCGCCACGATGATCGAGCCAGCGCATGATCAGCTTGTTTTTGGCGATCTTCTGCTGGCGATAGATGCCGAGGTTCTGCCGTTTCTTGTAGGGGCCACGGGTGATGGTGAGGCCCCAGGTGACCAGCGGCGCCACATCGCCGGGCCAGCAGTGCTGGATCGGGATCTGGTCGAGATCGACCGCATCTCCCTCCTGCACCACCTGCTGGCAGGGGGCGGAAGAGAGGCGCTTGGTCGGCATGTTGAGCACCTGCTTGAAGATCGGCAGCTTCTCCATCAGCTCCTTGAACCCCTTGGGTGGCTCGGGCTCCTTCAGATAGGAGAGCCAGACCCCGACCTGACGCAGGGCCCCCACATCGGGCTGCCCCATGCCCATGGCAACCCGATCCGGGGTACCGAACAGGTTGGTCAGCACCGGCATGGTGTAGCCTTTGGGATTTTCGAACAGCAGAGCCGGGCCGCCCGCACGCAGGGTGCGATCGCTGATCTCGGTCATCTCCAGATAGGGATCTATCTCGCGGGTGATGCGCTTGAGTTGTCCGTTTTGTTCCAGCTGCGCGATGAAATCACGCAAATCCTTGTATTTCATGCAAGTTCCCAACCGGGTTCAGGAGGTCAGGCATTATAACTCTGGCTGCCCATCGGGTGTACCCGAATCGGGCAGCAGACTCGGTGCAATGGGTCGCGTGTCACGCTGGCCGAGCCGTCTGGCCAGCGCAGAGAGCAGTTGGGGCTCGTCCACCTCCATCAACAGACCGGCCACCAGCGCCCCGTATTGGCGGTTGGAGAGTTCCGCCAGCAGGTATTTCTGGGCCTGTGGCGGCAGGGGCGAGAGCGCGCTCAGCTGACGTAGCGCAGCCCCCTTCAACCCCTCGTTGCCACTGGCGGCAATCAGCAGGGAGCTGGCGGCAGTGCCGTGATGGAAGCGGTTGATGGTGGAGAGTGCCCGCAGCGCATCCTGATCTGCCGGCCGCCGCCACAACATGCCATAGAGCGCCGGTTCGCCAGTGCGTTGCAACAGGTGGAGCAACAGGTGGTTATCGGGCAGATAGATATTCTGACTGGCCAGCGCTTGCGCCTCCCGCATCCAGATCGGTTGCGGCAAGGCGTCGAGGGCCAGCAACAGGGCTTGCTGCTGCATGGCGAGATTGGGGTTACTGCTGTAATAGAGGGACTTGAGCTGGAAGTTGCCTTGGGCAAGCTGTTGCCGATAGCGCAGCACCAGTGACTGCAGTTGCCACTCCCCCAGCAACTGACGGGCGCGCGCAGCAAAATCATAGACAGGTTGCTGCACCAGAAAACCATCGACCTGCTGCTCCATGAGCCACTCGGGGGCCTTGTCGGCCTGTGCCTCGACCCACTGTTGCAACGCGGGAGACGCAGGCGCGGCAACCGGAATCGCCCGCAGCAGTTGCAACAGCAGGAGCTCCCGCTGCTCACGACTGAGGGTCGCCAACAGAGAGTCGATGGCGGCAAATTGCCCCTGCCGTAGACGGCTCGCCAGATAGTGCTGGTGCGTCTGCAGCGTCTCGGCTGTCACTGCGGGCGGTGCGCTCTGCGCATAGGCTGGCATTGCGCTCAGCAACCCCAACAAGAACCAGAGAACAGAATTCATGACGTCTCCATCCATGTGACATCGGGATCTCATACTACTAGGGCGACCGGAAAACAGATAAACAAAAACCGCGACCTGGGCCGCGGTTTCGTCATTTTGTGACCGGACTTACTTCTGCTGGCGCCGCATGGCGTCGAAGAACTCGTCGTTGGTCTTGGTCATCGCCAGCTTGTCGATGAGGAACTCGATGCCATCGATCTCGCCCATCGGGTGGACAATCTTGCGCAGGATCCACATCTTCTGCAGCTCGTCGCCGGTGGTCAGCAACTCTTCCTTACGGGTGCCGGAGCGGGTAATGTCGATGGCCGGATAGACGCGCTTCTCGGCAATCTTGCGCGAGAGGTGCAGCTCCATGTTGCCGGTACCCTTGAACTCTTCGTAGATAACCTCGTCCATCTTGGAACCGGTATCGATCAGCGCGGTGGCGATGATGGTCAGGCTGCCGCCCTCCTCAACATTACGCGCGGCGCCGAAGAAGCGCTTGGGACGGTGCAGGGCATTGGCGTCCACACCACCGGTCAGGACCTTGCCGGATGACGGGATGACGGTGTTGTAGGCACGGGCCAGACGGGTGATGGAGTCCAGCAGGATCACCACGTCTTTCTTGTGCTCGACCAGGCGCTTGGCCTTCTCGATCACCATTTCGGCGACCTGAACGTGACGGGAAGCCGGCTCGTCGAAGGTGGAAGCGATCACTTCACCTTTCACCATGCGTTGCATCTCGGTCACTTCTTCCGGACGCTCGTCGATCAGCAGCACGATCAGTTCACAGTCCGGGTGGTTGTAGGCGATGCTCTGGGCGATGTTCTGCAGCAGCATGGTCTTACCGGCCTTGGGCGGCGCCACGATCAGGCCACGCTGGCCTTTACCGATGGGGGAAGCCAGGTCCAGTACACGGGCGGTGATATCTTCGGTAGAGCCGTTACCCCGTTCCATACGCAGACGTTCGTTGGCATGCAGTGGGGTAAGGTTTTCAAACAGGATCTTGTTGCGGGAGTTTTCCGGGCGGTCGTAATTGACCTCGTTGACCTTGAGCAGCGCGAAGTAGCGTTCGCCCTCTTTCGGTGGCCGGATCTTGCCGGAGATGGTATCGCCGGTGCGCAGGTTGAAGCGGCGGATCTGGCTCGGGGAGACGTAGATATCGTCCGGGCCTGCCAGATAGGAGCCGTCTGCACTGCGCAGGAAGCCGAAACCATCGGTCAGGATTTCCAGCACACCGTCGCCAAAGATATCTTCACCACCCTTGGCGTGTGCCTTGAGGATGGCAAAAATAATATCTTTCTTGTGCGCCCGAGCCAGATTTTCCAACCCCATGGATTCGCCAAGCTTGACCAGCTCGGACACAGGAGTGTTCTTTAATTCAGTCAGATTCATAGTGGTGAAAGTCTGTAAGCAAGGATTGAAATGAGGAGACAGTCTGCTGGATTGATGCTGATCGGATTTGATTGCCAGGCTGTGGTTAGCAAAGAGTCAGGCAAAAAGGTTAGCAAACGAGCGATAAACTAGCACCAATCGGGATGAGCGTCTAGGTGATAAAACACAAGGAGCGCATTATTGCAATGCGCTCCTCTTTGATTATTACAGGTTGCCGTCCAGGAACTCTTTCAGCTGAGTCTTGGACAGTGCACCGACCTTGGTCGCTGCCACTTCGCCATTCTTGAACAGCAAGAGGGTCGGGATACCACGAATGCCGTACTTGGGCGGAGTATCAGAGTTATGGTCGATGTTCAGTTTGGCTACGGTTACGCGACCTTCGTACTCTTGGGCAACTTCTTCCAGGATCGGGGCAATCATCTTGCACGGACCACACCACTCGGCCCAGAAGTCGACCAGAACGGCGCCATCGGCTTTGATTACATCTGCCTCGAAGCTGGCATCGCTCAGCTGAACAATCTTGTCACTCATCTCCAACTCCAGTCAGTAATTAAGGCTTTATTGACATATCAACAAAGGCAATAGTTGCCCTATTTGAAATGATCCTGTTTATTATTGCAAGCCTAACCTGATAACCTACCGCCATGAGCAAAACACACTTAACGACCGACAAATTCGCCCAAATGGGCCTCGAACCCGAAGTTCTGGCTGGTCTGGAATCAAAGGGATTTCACTATTGCACGCCCATCCAGGCACTGTCTCTGCCACTGCTGGTAGAAGGTCATGACCTCGCCGGTCAGGCCCAGACCGGAACCGGCAAGACCATTGCCTTCCTGGCCGCGACATTCAACTATCTACTGACTCACCCGCTGACCAAGCCCCGTCTGGTTAACCAACCCAGAGCCATCATCATGGCGCCCACCCGGGAACTGGCAGTACAGATCTATAACGATGCCGACAGCATCGCTGCTTCTACCGGCCTGAAACTCGGCCTCGCCTACGGTGGCGAAGGTTACGACAAGCAGTTGGCCGTGCTGGAGCAGGGCGTCGACATCCTGATCGGCACCACCGGCCGCATCATCGACTACTTCAAGTCCAAGGTGATCGATCTGAGCAACATTCAGGTCGTGGTACTGGACGAAGCAGATCGCATGTTCGATCTGGGCTTCATCAAGGACATCCGCTTCCTGTTCCGCCGCATGCCTGCCCCGACCGAGCGTCTTAGCATGCTGTTCTCCGCCACCCTCTCCCTGCGGGTGCAGGAGCTGGCCTACGAACACATGAACCACCCGGAACATGTGCAAGTCGAGCCGGAGCAGATGACCGGCGTGCGGATCAAGGAGGAGCTGTTCTACCCCTCCAATGAAGACAAGATGTTGCTGCTGCTCTCCCTGATGGAAGAGGAGTGGCCGGAGAAAGCCATCGTCTTCGCCAACACCAAGCATGTCTGCGAAGATGTCCATGCCTGGCTGGAAAACGACGGCCACCGCGTTGGTCTGCTGACCGGTGACGTGCCGCAGAAGAAGCGGATGAAGATCCTCGAGGATTTCACCAAGGGGGCGCTCGATATTCTGGTCGCCACCGACGTGGCCGCCCGTGGTCTACACATCCCTGACGTGACCCACGTCTTCAACTATGACCTGCCCGACGATGCCGAAGACTATGTACACCGTATCGGTCGTACCGGTCGTGCCGGCAAGAGCGGTCACTCCATCAGCCTGGCCTGTGAAGACTATGCCTTCAACCTGCCGGCCATCGAGGAGTACATCCACCACGCCATTCCGGTCAGCAAGTACGACCGCGAAGCGCTGCTGGATGACGTGACTGCGCCGAAACGGGTGTTCCGCAACCGTCAGCCGGTGAACCGCAACATGCGGGATCGCCAGGGCGGTGGCAACAGCAACAACCGTCGTCGTCCACCGCGCAAGAGCTAAGGACAGGCCCGTTGCACAACTCGCCTCTCTATGCCGCTATCGACCTCGGCTCCAACAGCTTTCATATGCTGGTGGTGCGCGAGGTCGCCGGTGCCCTGCGCACCGTCGCCAAGGTCAAACGCAAGGTGCGCCTCGCCGCCGGGCTCGATCAGGAATTTCGTCTCAACCGCGCCGCCATGGAGCGGGGCTGGGACTGTTTGCGTCTCTTCTCCGAACAGTTGCAGGACATTCCGGCCGACAATATCCGGGTGGTGGGCACCGCCACCTTGCGCCTCGCCACCAACGTCGATGAGTTCCTCAGCGAAGCGGAACGGGTGCTCAACCACAGCATCGAGATCATCTCGGGCGAGGAAGAGGCCAAAACCATCTACGAAGGGGTCTCCTGGACCTCTGCCGGGGAAGGCAACCGACTGGTGATCGACATCGGCGGCGCCAGTACCGAACTGGTGATCGGCGAACATAGCGAAGCAAAACTGCTCAACAGCCTGCACATGGGCTGCGTCACCTGGCTCAACAATCACTTCGGTGATGGCGAGCTCTCCGAAGCCCGTTTCGAGCAGGCGATTGCCGCCGCCAAGGCGGTGCTGGAGAAGGTGGCGGAAGATTACCGCGCCCTCGGCTGGCGCACCTGCGTCGGCGCCTCCGGCACGGTACAGGCGCTGCAAGAGATCATGCTGGCGCAAGGGAAGAGCGAACGGGTCACTCTGCCGAAACTGCAGGAGCTGATGGGCCAGGCCATCGCCTGCGGCAAGCTGGATCGGCTGCAACTGGAAGGGCTGGCGGCCGAACGGCTGACCGTGTTCCCCTCCGGCCTCGCCATCCTGATCGCCATCTTCGAAACCCTGAATATCGAGAGCATGACCCTCGCGGGTGGCGCCCTGCGTGAAGGGCTGATCTACGGTCTGCTTGGCAACAATCACGACTGTGATGCCCGGGATCGCACCGCCGACAGCCTGATCAGCCGCTATCAGCTGGATAAAGAGCACGCCGAACGGGTGCGCGATACCGCCGTTGAGGCGTTCAACCAGCTGCAACCGGCCTGGCGCCTCTCCAAACGCTACGGTCGCCCAATCTTGCGTTATGCCGCGCTGCTGCACGAGATCGGCCTCTGTATCGAGTACAAGAAGGCGCCGCAACACGCCGCCTACATCATCGACAACATCGACATGCCGGGCTTTACCCCCGCGCAAAAGAAGCTGTTGTCGGCCCTGCTGTTCAACCAGCGGGACGAATTCAAGCTGGAACCGCTGGAGAAACAGGGTGCCGTCACCGCTCGTCAGGCGATCCGGCTGGCCCGTATCCTGCGCATCGCGCTGATCCTCTGCATGCGCCGCACCCAGGGCACAGTACCCAGCTTCACCCTGCAGGCAGAAGAGGAGTCAATGACCCTGACCCTGCCCAAGGGCTGGATGGATGAACACTACCTGCGCGCCAGCGAGCTGCGGCTCGAGGTGGAACGCCAGCAGAAGATGGGCTGGCCGACCCGCGTACAGGAAGCCTGACTCAGCAACCAGGCTGTTTTGGAGCCGATCATGCCGGATTATCAACCCATCAGCTGCGATCTCTACGACTGGCTCGAAATTGCTGCCAGCTGGCAACTGCCAGTGACCCTCACCAGTCGCGAGGGTCGCCAGTGGGATGACAAAATCCGCACCATCGAAGCCAGCGAAGGGATCGAGTATCTGCTGCTGCACTGTGGCGAGCGGCTCAGCCTGGCGGATCTGGCGACCCTGCGCCTGAACTGGCAAGAGGAAGAGAAGCTGATCCACTTCGCGCCAACCAACTGAATCCAATACGAAAAAGGAGGGCCAACATGACGTTGGCCCTCCTTTTTTACATCCGCAACTCGCACTGGCCGTTAACCCGCCACCAATGCCGCCATCACGTAGACATCGAAGCGGTTGCTCTTGGTCTCGATGGCCATGCTGGGTTTGTGCTCGTTGAGCCAGCCCGCATAGTCCGGCCGCTTCACCACCACCCGCTTCTCAGCCATCTTGAGCGCGGCAGGCAGCAGGACATCCGCATCGAGATCCGGCCCCACCAGCGACTGGAACACCCGCATCTCTTTTTTCACCAGCGCCGACTTCTGCTTGTGAGGGAACATGGGGTCGAGGTAGATCACCTCGGGCCGCTCCGGCAGCGCCAGCAGGTTGTCCACCGCCGGGCCCTGCAGCAGTTGCATCCGCTCGCTGACCCAGGGGCCAATCTCGGGATCCTGCGCAGCCCGCGCCAGCCCGTCCTGCAACAGAGCAGCCACCACAGGGCTGCGTTCGATCAGGGTCACCTTGCAACCGAGGGAGGCGAGCACGAAGGCATCGCGCCCCAGCCCGGCGGTGGCATCCACCACGGTCGGTGTGGCACCGGCCTTGAGCCCCACTGCCTTGGCGATGGACTGGCCGCGACCACCGCCAAATTTGCGACGATGTGCCACCGCCCCTTCCACGAAGTCCACATAGACGGCCCCCAGCTTGGGCTCATCCAGCTTGCGCAGTTCCAGTCGGTCTTCAGTCAGTACCAGCGCAAACGGGGCCGGAAACTCCACGTCGGCAAGGCGTAAACGCAGAGCGTCGAGCTCGCCATCAAGGGCGGGGACTTCACTGAAAACCTGAATATGGGGCATAGAAGGCAGACTCATGGCACGTACAGAAGCGGCCATGATAACAGAAGCGGTGGATCAGCTCACGACAGTGAGGTTCATCCCCTGACGGTTGAGGGCGAGGTAATCGATCAGGTCGTCATAGGCCAGCGGGCGACTGAGCAGGTAGCCTTGGGTGAAGGCACACCCCTTTTGGCAGAGGAAGTTGAACTGCTCGCGGGTCTCAACCCCCTCGATCACCACCTGCATGCCGAGGTTGTGCACTATGTTGATGATGCCATCGAGCAGCATCCGATCCTGCTCGTTGAAGGGGATATGGCGCACGAAAGAGCGGTCGATCTTGACCAGATCGACCGGGAAGGTGCGCAGATAGTTGAGGGCCGAGTAGCCGGTACCGAAATCGTCGATGGCCAGCTTGCAACCCGCCTCGCGCAGGGCATCGATCCGCACTCTGTGCTGATCGCTGCTCTCCATCAGCAGAGATTCGGTGATTTCGATGACGATGTCGGCAGGATCGAGCCCGAAATGCTGGATCACCTTGAGCCACTCGCTCGCCTCAGGGTCGATGGTCTGGAACTCCATGGTGGAGCGGTTGATCGACATCTGCAGATCCGGGAAGCCGGACTGCTGCAACCGCGCCAGATCCCGGCATGACTGCCACAATACCAGCGCCCCCAGCCCCTGAATCAACCCCGCCTCTTCTGCCAACGGAATGAACTCGGCAGGAGAGACCTGTCCCCATTGAGGGTTATACCAGCGCACCAGTGCTTCCAGCTTGGCGACCCGTCCACTGCGGTTGTCCCAGATCGGCTGGTAGGCCATGGTCAGCTGACCCTGCTTGATCGCTTCGGCCAAATCCTGCTGCATCTGGTGGCGCTGGCGCACCTCCTCCCGCATGGACGAGCAGTAGGTACCGAGCAACCGTCCCTGCCGCTTTGCCGCAAACAGCGCCTGCTCGGCGTTGCGCAGCAACTCATCGCTCTCGCTGCCATCGACCGGACAAAGGGTCATGCCGATGGTCGCGGTCACATAGAGATGCTGGTTGGCCAGCATGAAGGGGCGGGCGAAGCTGCCGATCACCTGCTTGGCAAACACCTCGGCCTGACGGCGAGTGACGATACCGGGCACCAGAAAGGCGAACTCGTCGCCACCAATGCGGGCCACCAAATCTTCGGTGCGCACCCGGCTCACCAGTCGATCCGACACCTCTCGCAGCAAGGCATCGCCAGCATGATGATCCATGCTGTTGTTGACCGCCTTGAAGTTGTTGAGGTCGAGCACCATCAGCGCAAAACGCTCGCCCCGCTCGCAGAAGCGGGTGAGGCAGCGGCCAAACAGCCAGCGGTTGGGCAGGCTGGTGAGGTTGTCATAGTTGGCCTGGGTCGCGATCTTCTGTTCAGCCACCTTGGTCTGGGAAAGATCGCTGAAAATGGCGATATATTGCTGAATTTTGCCAGCTTCGCGCAGAGTACTGATCATCACCTGCTGCGGGTAGAGCTTGCCGTTCTTGCGCTTGTTCCACACCTCACCCCGCCACACCCCCACCTGCTCCAGCGCGTGGTACATGTCGGCATAGAAGGTCTGGTCATGCAGCCCGGACTTGAGGATGCTGGGGCGCAGGCCACGCACCTCTTCTGCGCTGTAGCCGGTGATCTGCTCGAACGCCGGATTGACCGACATAATACGGCTATCGGCATCACACACCAGGATCGCCTCGGAGAGGTTGTCATAGACCCGGTGGGAGAGCTTGAGCTGCTCTGCGTGATGTTTGAAGGTGTCGATGTTCTCCAGCAGCACCATCAGATAGTCCGGCTGCTGCTGCTCGTCGCGGATCAGGGTGACCGTCACCCGCCCCCACAGGATCTCGCCCCCCTTGCGGAAGTAGCGTTTCTCCTGAGTGAAACTGCTGCGCTCGCCACGTCGAATCTCTTCGTAGCACTCGAGGCTGCGCTGCCAATCCTCCGGGTGATTGATGTCGGAGATGGCGCGATGGAGCAGCTCGTCGAGGGGATAGCCCAGCATCTTCTCGATGGCCGGGTTGGCCCAGAGAATTCGGCCGGTGAGATCGAGCTTGCCGATCCCCACCGGAGCCTGAAACAGCATGCTCTGCAGCACATCGGGGGTGTCAGGCAAGAGCTGAGGCTGCTGGCGTTGCAACATCAGCGCCAACTCGCGCCCGGCCAGCGGCCCCAGCAACCGGAGCAGCCCCATCACCTTGGTCATATTGGCCTGCGGCTGACGATAGAGCAGGCAGCAGACACCGATGGTCTCGCCATCCGCATCTTTGAGGGCGATCCCGGCGTAGGCCTGGGCTTGCCACAGATCGGCAAGCGGCATCGCAGGGAACAGCTGCAACAGACGATCGCTGAACCAGGCTTCGCCCTCCTGCCAGGTAATGGCATCGGGAGAGTCAGTCAGGGGCAGCGTCAGAGTATCGGGGGCAAGAGAGGAGGGGTAAGCTGCCTGCACCGTCAGGAGGGTATCATTTGATGCCCCACTGACGATCAGGACGACATCAGCCATCACAGCAGCGGCGATTTCACTCACAAAAGTATCGAAATATCCCTGGCCGCTCGAATGAGCCAGACTGGAGATGATTTGATAGACGGAATCGAGTGCTCGCCTCATGGCAAGTGGCTTTCTCTCCTTGAAGGTTATAACACGACTCTACTGAAGAGCCGTGAGCAGTGCAAATATGCAATCAGCAAGATATTAAAAAGCCTCGAAAAAAGGGACCAAATGGTCCCTTTTAGTCGCATAAATCATGCCTTGATCCCACTGTGTCGCAAAAGTGTACCTGCTTGAAGCTCACTCGGGCGGCGGGTCAGGAACCTCAGGCAGCGATCCCGCTGTGTCGCAGCAATGCATCCACCTTGGGCTCGCGACCCCGGAAGGCTCTGAACAGCTCCATCGGCTCCTTCGAGCCCCCCTTCTCCAGAATATTCTTCAGGAAGGATTGGCCGGTCACCGGGTTGAAGATCCCCTCCTCCTCGAAGCGGGAGAAGGCATCGGCAGAGAGCACCTCGGCCCACTTGTAGCTGTAGTAACCCGCCGCATAGCCACCCGCGAAGATGTGGGAGAAGCTGTGCTGGAAGCGGTTGAACGCCGGTGGCGTCATCACGGCCACCTGACTGCGCACCTCGTCCAGCAGCGCCGGAAGCTGCGCCGGATTGGCCGGGTCAAACTCCTGATGGAGACGGAAGTCGAACAGGGCGAACTCCAGCTGACGCAGCATCTGCATCGCCGCCTGGAAGTTGCGGGCAGTCAGCATTTTCTCCAGCAGATCGGCAGGCAATGGCTCACCGGTCTCGTAATGGCCGGAGATAAAGGCCAGCGCCTCGGACTCCCAGCACCAGTTCTCGAGGAACTGGCTCGGCAGCTCCACCGCATCCCAGGCCACGCCGTTGATACCGGCGACACCGGCCACATCGATGCGAGTCAGCATGTGGTGAATGCCGTGGCCAAACTCGTGGAACAGGGTGACCACTTCGTTGTGGGTGAACAGTGCAGGCTTGCCATCCACCGGGCCGTTGAAATTGCAGGTCAGGTAGGCCACCGGCTTTTGCAGCGAGCCATCCTGACGGTAGCGACGACCCAGGCAGACATCCATCCAGGCGCCACCCTGCTTGTGCTCGCGGGCATAGAGGTCGAGATAGAAGCTGCCACGCAGCTCGTCATCAGCATCGAAGATGTCGTAGAAGCGCACGTCCGGGTGCCAGGTATCGATGCCGAGGCGCTCGCGCACCTTCATGCCGAACACCCGCTTCACCACTTCAAACAACCCCTTCACCACCTTGCTGGCGGGGAAGTAGGGGCGCAGCTGCTCATCGGAGATGGAGAACTTGTGCTGCTTGAGCTTCTCGGCGTAGTAGCCGAGATCCCAGGCGGCCAGCTCGCTCTGGCCGTGCTGCTCGGCGGCGAAGGCGCGGATCTCCTCCAGCTCTGCTTTGCCTTGCGGCAGGGATTTGGCCGCCAGATCGGTGAGGAAGCGCACCACCTGTTCGGTCTTGTCCGCCATCTTGGTGGCCAGGGAGAGCTCGGCATAGTTGGCAAAACCCAGCAGCTGGGCCAGTTCGCGGCGCAGGGTGAGCAGCTCGCTCATGATGGCTGAGTTGTCCCACTTGCCCGCATTGGGGCCCTGATCGGAGGCGCGGGTGGTGAAGGCCTCATACATCTCGGCACGCAGTTCGCGGTTGTCGGCATACATCATCACCGGCAGGTAAGAGGGGATATCCAGAGTGAACAGCCACCCCTCTTTGCCCTTTAGCTCGGCCATCTGACGGGCAGCGGCACGCACGCTATCGGGCAGACCGGCCAGTTCAGATTCATCGGCCACCAGCTTGTGCCAGCCTTGGGTCGCATCCAGCACGTTGTTGCTGAAGCGGGAGGCCAGCTCGGAGAGGCGGGCCTGAATTTCACCGTAGCGCTGTTGCGCCTCGGCAGGCAGACCGATGCCGGAGAGGCGGAAGTCACGCAGGGTATTCTGGATCTCCTTGCGCTGGGCGCCGCTCAGCAGCGGGAAATCATCGCTCTGGGAGAGGGCCAGATAGGCCTGATAGAGCCCTTCATGCTGACCGACATAGGTCTGGAATTCGGAGAGCAGTGGCAGGCAGGCATCATGGGCCTCGCGCAGCGCTTCGCTGTTGAGTACGGAGTTGAGGTGGCTGACCGGTGACCAGATCCGTGACAGACGATCATTTACCTCTTCCAGCGGGGCAATCAGGCTATCCCAGGTATGGGGATCACGCTGGGCCAGCACATCGCTGATCTTCTGTTTGCAATCGGCAATGGCCTGCATCACGGCAGGCTGGACCTGGTCGGGCTGGATCTGGCTGAAAGGGGGCAGCGAGTCCATTGTCAGCAAAGGGTTATTCATCCCGGTTACCTCTTGTTTGGTCTTGAACAGACCGCTTTAGCAGCTCTGTATGGCTTTCTAACATGTGGCCAAGTTACGCAATAATCAAGCTTCAATCCGCCGGTTGACACTGTTTTCCCTTCTTTGTGAGCTCAAACACCTCTCTGCCAGGCACTGGACGCCAACAGCATGAATAGTAGGTACTTTTTTGTTCTTGTTGCTGTTTTTCGCGCTCTCTGGCCAGCAGACTGCAAACCAAATCCAACCGGTATTAAAGCACGACACACCTGCGCCTCTGCGGCCCCTTAACCGCCCGAAAAATAACTAAACGAAAAAATAATAACTAAAACAAATCATATACATACATTGATTAATTTGTTTTTAAGAGCATATCATTAGCAACCTGTCACTCAGGCCACTTGATTCTCTGTGCCACACGGAGAACGGGTGAAAAAGGCAAAGTGACCCGAAAGGGCGCGACGCAAAGCTACCGGTCTAAAGGAGATTTCCTATGACAGCGGGGCTGCCCCCGGGAGCGTTCAGCCACGGTTGTTCGCTCCGTTTGTACCGTATGGAGATATCAAGATGAACAAATTGAAGTTATCCCTGCTGGGCTGTCTGCTCGGCATGGGAGCGCCCATGGCGCAGGCCGCATCGGCCGCTCAGGCTATGATCAATCCCCAATCCGGTGTCGTTGTCGGTTACTGGCACAACTGGTGTGACGGCTCGGGCTACAAGGGCGGCATCGCCCCCTGCGTCAAGCTGGATCAGGTCAACCCGCAATACAACGTGGTCGATGTCTCCTTTATGAAGGTCTACGACGGCAGTGCCATCCCCACCTTCAAACTCGACCCGGCCATCGGCATGAGCGAAAGCCAGTTTATCGAGCAGATTGCCGAGCTGAACCGTCAGGGCCGTGCCGTGCTGCTGGCGCTGGGCGGTGCCGATGCGCACATCGAGCTGCGCAAGGGTCAGGAGCAAGCCTTTGCCGACGAGATCATCCGTCAGGTGGAGACCTATGGCTTCGACGGGCTGGATATCGATCTGGAACAGGCCGCCATCACCGCCGCCGACAACCAGACCGTGATCCCGGCGGCCCTGCGTCTGGTCAAGGATCACTACCGCGCCCAGGGGAAAAATTTCCTCATCACCATGGCGCCGGAGTTCCCCTATCTGACCCAGACCGGTGCCTACATCCCCTATATCCGCAATCTGGAAGGCTATTACGACTGGATCAACCCCCAGTTCTACAACCAGGGTGGCGACGGTATCTACATCGATGGCATCGGCTGGATTGCCCAGAACAACGACGCCCTGAAAGAAGAGTTCATCTACTACATGGCGGATTCGCTGAGCAACGGCACCCGTGGCTTCTACAAGATCCCCCATGACAAGCTGGTGTTCGGTATTCCGACCAACATCGACGCCGCCGCCACCGGCTTTGTGCAGGATCCGCAGAAGCTCTACAACGCCTTCAACCGCCTGAAGAGCGAGGGGCAACCGCTGCGTGGCGTGATGACCTGGTCCATCAACTGGGACATGGGCCGCAACGCCGCCGGTCAGTCCTACAACGAATCCTTCATCAAGAGCTACGGCCCCTTCATCCACGATCAGGAGATCACCCCGCCGGTCGACAACGGCAAGCCGATGTTCAGCGGCCTGAGCGATACCCGCATCAAGCAGGGCACCGCCTTTGATCCGTTGGCCGGTGTCAGCGCCAACGACAAGGAAGATGGCGACCTGACTGGCCAGATCCAGGTGGAAGGTTCGGTAGAGAGCCAGCGCATCGGCCTCTACCCCCTCACCTACAAGGTGAGCGATCGCGACAACAACGTCACCGAGCAGGTACGCACCATCGAGGTCTACAGCATGAAGCCGGTATTCAGTGGCGTCACCGATACCACGCTGGAGCTGGGTACCCCCTTCGATCCGATGACCGGCGTCAGCGCCCACGATGAGGAAGATGGCGACCTGACCGCCCAAATCAAGGTCAGCGGCAGCGTCGACAGCAGCAAGGTCGGCCGCTACACCCTCACCTATCAGGTGAGCGACAGCGCAGGCCAATTGGTTACCCAGCAGCGCAACGTGACAGTCAGGGAGCAGGGTGCCGTCTGTGAAAACAGCTGGGATGCCAAGAAGGTCTACGTGGGCGGCGACATCGTCAGCCACAACGGCAAGAACTGGCTGGCAGGCTGGTGGACCCAGAACGACGAGCCGGGCACCACGGGTGACTGGGGCGTCTGGCGCGTACAGGGCGATAGCGACTGTGATGGTGGTAGCAAGCCGCCGGTGATCGGCAGCAGCGACTTCACCGTCAGCGCCATGGCGAGCGAGTACACCATAGTCAACGGTCAGGTCAGCATCCGCTTCAACGTGACCACTGCCAACCCGGTACAGATCACTGCCACTCTGGAACAAGGCGGCCGCAGCCACGGTACCACCAGCAGCCAGGTGAACGGCACCAGCACCCTGGTACTGCAGGGCAGCAATGTGATCGATGGCAGCTACGACGTGGTCATCACCGGTCTGGCGGACGGCCAGCAGCCGGTGGTGCAGCGCTTCCCGGTTGCGCTGACCGAAGAGAGCAGCGGGGATGGCGAAGGTGACTACCCGGCCTACGCCCCCAACACCGGCTATCAGGCCGGTGATCGGGTCAGCAATGCCGGTGGCAACTACGAGTGCAAACCCTGGCCCTACAGCGGCTGGTGTGGCGGCTCGACCAGCCACTATGCGCCGGGTACCGGCACTGCCTGGAGCGATGCCTGGACCAAGCTGTAATCAGCTAGCCATAACAAAGAGGGGGAGCCATCGGCTCCCCCTCTCGTTTATTCCTTCAACCCAGATTAACGGGCATCTTCCTTCAACCACTGCGCCACACGCTTGGCGAAGTAGGTGAGGATGCCGTCGGCCCCGGCCCGCTTGAAGCAGAGCAGGGACTCCATGATGCTCTCCTTCTCTTTCAGCCAGCCGTTCTGGATCGCCGCCATGTGCATGGCGTACTCGCCGCTGACCTGATAGGCAAAGGTCGGCACGCCGAACTGATCCTTCACCTGACGGATCACGTCCAGATAGGGCATGCCCGGCTTGACCATCACGCTGTCGGCCCCTTCCTGAATATCCAGCGCCACCTCGTGCAGGGCTTCGTTGCTGTTGGCCGGATCCATCTGGTAGGTGGCCTTGTTGCTCTTGCCGAGGTTACCGGCAGAGCCAACCGCATCGCGGAACGGGCCGTAGTAGCAGGAGGCGTACTTGGCGGAGTAGGCCATGATCTGGGTGTTGATGAAGCCGTTCTCTTCCAGCGCGGCGCGGATGACGCCGATGCGACCATCCATCATGTCGGACGGCGCGACGATATCGACCCCGGCCTCGGCGTGGGAGAGCGCCTGCTTGATCAGGATCTCGGTGGTGATGTCGTTCAGCACATAGCCTTCATCATCGATGATGCCGTCCTGACCGTGGGTGGTGAACGGATCGAGCGCCACGTCGGTGATGACCCCGAGCTCCGGGAAGCGGGCCTTGAGGGCACGCACGGTACGCTGGGCCAGTCCGTTCGGGCTGTAGGCCTCTTCCGCCATCAGGCTCTTGCTCTCCAGCGGGGTGACCGGGAACAGGGCGATGGCAGGTACGCCCAGCTCCACCAGTTCAGCAGCTTCCTCCAGCAGCAGATCGATGGAGAGACGCTCCACCCCTGGCATGGAGGGAACGGCTTCCCGACGGTTCTCCCCCTCCAGCACGAACACCGGATAGATGAGATCGTTGACGGTCAGTACGTTCTCGCGCACCAGACGACGGCTGAAATCATGTTTGCGCAGACGGCGCAGGCGGCGGCCCGGAAAGGCGCCCGGAAGAGTTATAGCCATGAATCACTCCTGGAGAGGAAGTTGGAAGAACGCGGCGGAGGTGGCCCGGGTGTGGGCCAGCAAGGCCTCGGGCGCTTCACCACGACAGGCCGCCACCACTTGGGCGATGTGCGGCAAAAAAGCGGGTTCGTTGCGTTTCGGGCGGGGTTTCAGATCCCGCGGCACCAGATAGGGGGCGTCGGTCTCGATCATCAGGCGGCCAGCTGGAATACGGGCCACCTGCTCGCGCAACAGCTGGCCGCGGCGTTCGTCGCAGAGCCAGCCGGTCACCCCGATATGCAGCCCCAGCTCCAGACACTGGTCCAGCTCCTCGTCGGAACCGGTGAAGCAGTGCAGCACGGCTCCCGGCAGCTTCGGCAACCAGGGACGGAGGATCTCGATAAAACGGGCGTGGGCATCGCGGCAGTGGAGAAACACCGGCATCCCGAGCTCGGCCGCCAGTGCCAGCTGGGCGTCGAATACCGCATCCTGCACCGGACGGGGTGAGAAATCGCGGTTGTAGTCGAGACCGCACTCACCGATGGCCACCACCTGCGGCAAGGCTGCCAGCTCGCGCAAGGCGGGCAGGGTCGCCGCATCGACGCTCTTGGCATCGTGGGGATGGACCCCGGCGGTGGAGAAGCAGTAGCCCGGCCAAAGGGCGGCCAACTCGGCGCTCTCGCGGCTGCCAGCGAGATCGGTACCGGTCAGGATCAGCGCCTCTACTCCGGCTGCGCGGGCACGGGCCACCAGCTCCGCCTGCTCGCCGGCGAACTGGCTGCTGGTCAGGTTTAAACCGATATCGATCATGGGATGAGACGTTCCGAACAAAAGGAAGACATATCAGGTATTTGAAAACCATCTACCGAATGGGGCCTTACCATACGCCTCGAACGGGAGCATGAAAAGAGGAAGGGAGCCTCAGCTCCCCTCGTTCTACTATTCCTGCGGACTTCGTCATCCTCTCGCCGTCCGGCAAAAAAGGTGACGAACAGAGCCTCAGCTCTCCCCATCCGGTTGTTCCTGTTGCTCTTCATCCTCTTTGTTCACGTAGAAGCGGGCGAAGAACAGACCTATCTCCCACAGCGCCCACATCGGGATGGCGAGCAGGGTCTGGGAGAAGACATCAGGCGGCGTCAGCAGCATGCCGACCACAAACACCCCGACGACGACGTAGGGACGCTTCTCCTTCAGGTTCTTGGGCGTGGTCACCCCGGTCCAGCACAGCAGTATGGTGGCGACCGGAATTTCGAACGCCACCCCGAACGCGAAGAACAGGGTCAGTACGAAGTCCAGATAGCTGGCGATATCGGTCGCCACCGTCACCCCGGCGGGTGCGGTACTGGTGAAGAAACCGAACACTAGCGGGAACACCACATAGTAGGCGAACGCCATGCCGGCATAGAACAGCACGGCACTGGAGGCGACCAACGGCATGATCAGCCGCCGCTCATGCTGGTACAGACCGGGGGCGATAAAGGCCCAGGCCTGATAGAGCAGATAGGGGATCGCCGCGAAGAAGGAGACCACCAGGGTCAGCTTGATCGGCGTCAGGAAGGGGGTCGCCACATCCGTCGCGATCATGCTGGTCCCTTCCGGCAGCTGGCTGAGCAGCGGCTGGGCCACGAAGTCGTAGATATTGTTGGAGAAGTAGATCAGCGCCAGAAACACCACGAGGATGGCGGTAATGGAGCGCAGCAAACGGGTTCTCAGCTCAACCAGATGGCTGATCAGGGGTTGTTCGGCCTGACTCATGGCTTCACCTCCCCTTTTGCTGCAGAATCGCTGACCGGCACCGGCTCGCTCTCCCGCTGGCTATTGACCGGTGGCACGTCGTGGCTCAGCTGCACCGCAGGCTCCACCGGCGTGGCAGGCTCAGCCTGGGCGACCGGCTCGGGGCGCGGCGGACGGATCTCGTTCTCCACCTGATAAGGGCGATTGACCGACTGGGCCGCCGCCTTGAGCTGTTCGATGGACTCCTGCAGCTCGGGGCTCAGGTTGCTCATCTGCAACTGTTCTGCCTTCTTGAGGTCGTTATGCAGCTCTTGCAACTTGAGCTCCTGCTCCAGCTCGGACTTGACCGAGTTCGCGGTCGAACGAATGAGGCGGATCCAGTGGGTAGCCGTGCGGATGGCAACCGGCAGCCGCTCGGGCCCCAGTACCACCAGTGCTACCACACCGATAACGACCAGCTCCCAAAAACCGATATCGAACATGGCTTAGGCCTGGTCTTTGTCTTTCTGCTTGGCCGGCTCACTGCTCTGAGTGGCCGCTTCGTTCAGCTGTTTCGGGGGAAACTCGGCATCTTTCTGCTCGACCTTGGCATCAGCCGGCTCGTCGGAGAGGGCTTTCTTGAACCCTTTGACCGCCGCACCCAGATCACCGCCAATGCCGCGCAGTTTCTTGGTACCGAACAGCAGCACGACGATGACTGCAATGATCAACAATTGCCAAATACTGATACCACCCATGATTTTCTCTCCAGAGCAGGCGCCTGATGGCGCGGTTTTTGTTTAATGGGAACGGGTTCGCAGCCAGCCAAGCAGCCAGCAGATCCCGGCACCGGTGAGGCTGATTTGTCCCCACTCGATGTGTTGTTTTTGGGTCAGCAAGAATACACCCGCCAATAGCAGGCTGGCTCCCACCCCTAAGAGGTAGCGTGCCTGCCCCTGGCGGCGGCTGTGACGCCGAAACTCGGCAAACATCTGGTCAAAGTGGTGCTGCTGATGGCGGGTCTGACGCAGGGTCTCGTAGACCAGCTCGGGCAGTTCCGGCAGCTTCTCCGCCCAGAATGGCGCCTTCTCCTTGATGGCATTCAATACCGACTTGGGCCCCACCTGCTCGTGCATCCAGTTTTCGAGGAACGGCTTGGCGGTCTGCCACAAATCGAGCTGCGGGTAGAGCTGACGCCCCAACCCTTCCACATAGAGCAGGGTCTTCTGCAGCAGCACCAGCTGCGGCTGCACCGCCATATGGAAGCGGCGCGCGGTGTTGAACAGGTTGAGCAGCACGTGACCGAACGAGATTTCGGAGAGCGGCTTCTCGAAGATGGGCTCCAGCACGGTGCGGATGGCGAATTCGAACTCGTCCACCTTGGTATCTGCCGGCACCCAACCCGACTCCACGTGCAGCTCCGCCACCCGGCGATAGTCACGGTTGAAGAAGGCGAGGAAGTTCTCCGCCAGATAGCGCTTGTCTTCCCGGTTGAGGGTACCGACGATGCCGCAGTCGATACCGATCCAGAGCGGGTTCTCCGGGTGTTCGTAAGAGACGAAGATGTTGCCCGGATGCATGTCGGCGTGGAAGAAGCTGTCGCGGAACACCTGGGTGAAGAAGACCTCCACCCCACGCTCGGCCAGCAGCTTCATGTTGGTGCCGTTGGCTTCCAGCGCAGCGATATCGGAGACCGGTATGCCGTAGATGCGCTCCATCACCAGCACCTGCTCACGACAGAGATCGGTGATGATTTCAGGCACATAGAGCGCCTCTGAGCCGGTGAAGTTGCGCCGCAGCTGGATGGCGTTGGCCGCTTCGCGCATCAGGTTGAGCTCGTCGAGGATGGTCTTGCGATACTCCTCCACCACCTCGATGGGGCGCAGTCGCGCACTCTGGGGCACAAAGCGCGCTACCAGACGGGCCAGTGCCCGCATCAGGCGCAGATCGGCATCGATGACCGGCTCGATGTCGGGACGGATCACCTTGATGACTATCTCGCGGCCACTCTCCCTCAGCCGGGCGGTATGCACCTGGGCGATGGAGGCCGACGCCAGCGGCGTCTCGTCGAAGTCATCGAACAGGGTCTCGATAGGGCAACCCAGACTGCGCTCAATCTGCTGACGTGCTGCCTGACCGCAGAAGGGGGGCACTCTGTCCTGCAGCAGGGCCAGCTCCTCGGCGATATCTGGCGGCAGCAAGTCACGCCGGGTCGAGAGCATCTGGCCAAACTTGATGAAGATGGGGCCGAGCGCCTCAAAGGCGAGGCGGATACGGGCGCCACGGCTGAGATCAGGTTGCTTGTTCTTGAGCCAGAACAGGGAGCGACGAGCCAGACGACCCGGCCAGGGTTGATAGCGAGCGGGCACCAACTCGTCGATGCCCCGCTCCAGCAGGATGGTGATGATGCGATAGAGGCGTTTGAACTCTTTCGGGGTCATCAGGCCACCTGCTGTTCGAGTCGAGCCAGCCGCAGTTCAACGGCCTTGAGCTGCTGGGCCAGCACCTCGACATCATCGTTGAAGCTCGCCACTTCCAGCGGGCCGGGGGCGAGGCGGGCCTCTTCGGTCAGATATTCCGCCAGCTGGCTGCGGGTGCGGCACAGCTCGCGGCCGACCAGGCGGCGCGCCTGACGGGCACCACTGAACAGAGTGTGGGCCAGCACGTCGCCGGTATAACGCGACAGCTCCTCTTCCCAGTCGATATCCAGCTCGCCCAGCAGCACGCTGAATGCCTGTACCAGCTGGGGATCGCCGCTCAGATCCAGTTTCTCCTCGCGGATATAACGGGTCAGGGCGGACGGGTCTTTCAGCAGACCGAGGGCGGTCAGCGACAGGCTGAGCACCGCATCGGCCTCCCCTTCATGCAGGGCCAGCACATCCAGCCGACGCTCGGAGAAGACAAACCAGAGCGGCTTGAGTTCACGCAGCTCCAGCTTGAGCACCTTGCCCACCAGTTTGCGCAGCTGCTCCGGGCTCTGTTTGTCCAGCGCCAGCAACTGGTTGAGGCTGGTTTCGATCACCGCGGTGACCATGGCATCCAGTTGTATCGGGATTGACATAGGCAACCTTAAAACTTGTAACCGCGGTGCAGGGCGACCACACCCTGAGTCAGATTGAAGTACTCCACCTGCTCGAAACCGACATTTTCCATCATGCCAGCCAGGGTCTGCTGATCCGGGTGCATGCGGATGGACTCTGCCAGATATTTGTAGCTTTCACCGTCGTTCGCGACGATTTCGCCCATTTTCGGCAGCAGTTTGAAGGAGTAGAGGTCATAAAGCTTGGCGATCACTTCGCTGACCGGCTTGGAAAACTCCAGCACCAACAGACGGCCACCCGGCTTGAGCACCCGGAACATGGAGGCGAGCGCCTTGTCCTTGTCGGTGACGTTGCGCAAGCCGAAGCCGATGGTAATCACATCGAAGTGGTTATCCGGGAAGGGGAGCGCTTCGGCGTTGGCCTGCACGTAGGAGACGTTGTTGGCGACCCCCAGATTGCGCAGCTTGTCGCGGCCCACTTTCAGCATGGAGTCGTTGATATCCGCCAGCACCACCTGACCGGTCTCGCCGACGATGCGGGAGAACTTGGCGGTCAGATCACCGGTACCACCGGCCAGATCCAGCACCTTCTGTCCCTTGCGAACACCGGAGCAGTCGATGGTGAAACGCTTCCACAGGCGGTGGATGCCGAACGACATCAGATCGTTCATCAGATCATACTTGGCTGCCACCGAATGGAAGACACCTGCTACCAGAGTTTCCTTCTCGGTCGCGGCCACGGTTTTAAAGCCAAAATGCGTTGTCGTTGCTTGTTCTGACATCCCTTAAACACCCATAGAGCAAAGAATGGCCGCCAGTTTACCAGAGCCACTGGCGTCCGGACACCTTAAACGCGGCTCGCAACCAACTGCATGCCCAGCACAACCATGGCCAGACAGAGGAACAGATTGAGACCGATATTGAGCAGCGCTTTCAGATAGGCGCCATGTTGGGCCAGCACTACCGTATCGAGGGCAAAGGAAGAAAATGTGGTCAGGGCACCGAGGATCCCCACCATCAGCAGTGGCTTCATCGGATGTTCGACGATATGGCCGTGACTGATGAGGGCGTAGGCCACCCCCATGATGAAGGAGCCCACCACGTTGACCACCAGAGTGCCATAGGGGAAGTGGCGGCCCAGCAGCAGCGCCATCAGTTCGGCAATGCCGAAACGCAGGCAGGCGCCGATGGCTCCGCCGGCAGCAACAAATAACCAAGTTTGCATGGAGTCACTCCCTCAGGATAAGGCCGCCATTATGTCGCAATGGCGGCCCTTGTGCCCAGAGGCGGAACTAATCGCCACACTCCCTGATTGAAATCTCAGCGACGAAAATCGATCGGCTCAGATTGACCCAGCACGATCTCGGTCTGGGCCGGTCGGGTCTGGGCAATCACCTTGCCATGGCGGATCGAATAACGCACCGGCACCTGACGACGCACCGCATCGAAGCCGTTGTCGGCGGGCAGGATCAGCAGGTTGGCCGGTTTGCCCACCTCGATGCCATAGCGATCCTGCACATTCAGGGTACGGGCGCTGTGGCTGCTGATCAGCTTCAAACCGTCGTTGATCTGCTCGTAGCCCATAATTTGGCAGACATGCAGCCCCATGTGCAGCACCTGCAACATGTTGGCGGTGCCCATGGGATACCAGGGATCGAACACGTCGTCGTGGCCGAAGCAGACGTTGATGTTCGCCTCCAGCATTTCCTTGACCCGGGTAATACCACGGCGCTTGGGATAGGTATCGAACCGCCCCTGCAGGTGGATATTTACCAGCGGATTGGCGACAAAGTTGAGGTCCGCCATCTTGAGCAACCGGAACAGACGGGAAGCATAGGCCCCGTTGTAGGAGTGCATGGCGGTGGTATGGCTGGCAGTGACTCTATGACCGATACCGCGCTCGTAGGCCAGGGTAGCCAGCGTCTCGATAAAGCGGGACTGCTCGTCATCAATCTCGTCGCAGTGCACATCGACCAGAACCTGATACTTCTCGGCAAGATCGAAGATATAGTGCAGACTTTCGACCCCATATTCCCGGGTAAACTCGAAGTGGGGGATCGCACCAATCACATCGGCCCCCAGCTTGAGCGCCTCCTCCAGCAGTGCCTTGCCGTTGGGGTAGGAGAGGATCCCCTCCTGCGGGAAAGCGACGATCTGCAGCTCGACCCACTCCTTCATCTCCTCCCGCACTTCCAGCATCGCCTTCAGCGCGACCAGATTGGGATCGGAGACATCGACGTGAGTACGCACAAACTGGATGCCGTTGGCGATCTGCCACTTCAGTGTCTGGATGGCGCGCTGTTTCACATCCTCATGGGTCAGCAGCGCCTTGCGCTCGGCCCAGCGCTCGATCCCCTCGAACAGGGTGCCGGAGAGGTTCCAGCTCGGCTCACCGGCCGTCTGGGTGGTATCGAGGTGAATGTGGGGCTCGATAAAGGGGGCGATAGCCAGACCGCCCTCCCCGTCCAGCACCCGACCAGCGACGGCATGCTCGTCATGGGGTTCGATGGCGGTGATGACCCCATCCTGACAGCGGATCTGCCACAACCCTTCCCGATCGGCAAAACGAATATGTTGAATCAGCATTTGCTAGCTTCCTGTACCAGAACCGGCCGCTGGGTGAGGCGAACCAGAATGAAATAGGTGAAGGCGGCGCCCAATACCGCGTTGAGTGGCACTATGCCCGGCAGCCACTTGCCGACAGCTACCCCGACTGCCGTGGCGACCAGCGCCTGCCAGCGCACCGTCTCAAACTGCTGATCGGCAAACTGACGGTAACGCTCACGATTGAGCAGGAAATCCATGATGATAATGCCACCGATAGGGGGAATTGCCGTACTCAAAAAGGCCAGCCAGCCGACAAAGTTGTTGTAAAGCCAGAGGGCACAGGCGGTACCAATCAGACCGTTGATCACGCTGAGTGGCTTGCTCTTGAGGCCGGTAATGTTGGCAAAACCGAGGCCAGAGGCATAGAGGGCGTTGTCGTTGGTGGTCCAGATATTGAGGCCCAGTACCAGAATGGCGGGGATCAGCAGCCCCTGCATCAGCATCACTTCCGAAATATCAGCCTGACCGGTCACCGCCGCGCCAGCTGCACCGAAGATAAACATCAGAGTGTTGCCCAAAAAAAACGCCACCATGGTAATCATGACGGCGCCCCAGGGTTTGCGACCAAATCGGACAAAGTCGGCGGTTAGAGTTCCTGCACTGATAAAGGAACCTACCACCATGGTCAGCGCCGTGGTGAGCTCGATGGGATTGGTCGGTTGCACCTGCTGCAACGTCGCCATGCCACCGGTCGAGGTCACCGCCAGCCAGACCGAGTAACCGCCGAGCAACGCAATGGCCGGTACGGCCACAAAGCTCAGCACCATCAGGGCGGAGATCCCGAAGTAGACGGTCGCCGTCATCAGAATGCCCGAAATGGCGATCAGCCAGTTCACATCAATGCCGGTCGCCTTCTGTACCGGCAGCGCAAACATCGCCACGCCGACACCGAACCAGCCGACCTGAGTGCCGCCCAGCAGCAGCGAAGGCAGCCAGGAACCTTTCACCCCAAAGGAGTAACGGGCCAGCAGATGGGTAGAGAGACCGGTTGAAGCACCGATATAACCGAGACAGGCGGTGTAGATCCCCAGCAGCAAGTTGCCGATCAGTACCGCCTTGATGAAGTCATCGAATATCAGCCCGGTACCCAACGCACCGCCGGTCCACATGCTGGCAGAGAAGAAGGTCAGGCCGAGCATCACCAGCATCAGCGACAGCACACCTTTGCGCCCCTTGGCGGGAACCGCCCCCAAACAATATTCCTTATCCTGCGCCATGCTCTCTCTCCACGTAATAGGCAAAACGCGCCGGATTTTACATGTAAAACGTTTTACGTCAATCAAACCACGATGAATATCGGGAAATTAATAGCTTTTGTGGTCAAACGAACCACAAAAATGGAGAAATGTGGAGAAGTATGAAACCCTGAGAAATGGGGATCAGCAGAGAATATGGTGACGTTTTACCGAGAGACAAATGCAAAAAAGCCTCCCTTTTCAGGGAGGCTTTTGCTTTCATGGTGCTGATACCCAGAGTCGAACTGGGGACCTCATCCTTACCAAGGATGCGCTCTACCAACTGAGCCATATCAGCACACTAACCGGTAAAGACCGCACTGTGTGCGCTATCTAAATCTTCTGTCCAACACAACCTGACGTTGTATCGCGACCAACCACATCGCTGCAGTTGCTTAATTGATGCCTGGCAGTGTCCTACTCTCGCATGGCGAATGCCACACTACCATCGGCGCTACCGCGTTTCACTTCTGAGTTCGGCATGGGATCAGGTGGTTCCACGGCGCTATGGCCGCCAGGCAAATTCTTTAATCCAGAAAGCTGACGTGAGTAGTGATGTTGCGCTTGGCTTGTCACTATCACTGAATTAGGTAAGTAGTTCGCTTGGTATTTGCTACAAGCCTTAGAACACTTCTTGGGTGTTGTATGGTTAAGCCTCACGGGTAATTAGTATGGGTTAGCTCAACACATCACTGCGCTTACACACCCCACCTATCAACGTTGTGGTCTCCAACGGCCCTTTAGGACCCTCAAGGGGTCAGGGATGACTCATCTCAGGGCTCGCTTCCCGCTTAGATGCTTTCAGCGGTTATCGATTCCGAACTTAGCTACCGGGCAGTGCCACTGGCGTGACAACCCGAACACCAGAGGTTCGTTCACTCCGGTCCTCTCGTACTAGGAGCAACTCCCTTCAATCATCCAACGCCCACGGCAGATAGGGACCGAACTGTCTCACGACGTTCTGAACCCAGCTCGCGTACCACTTTAAATGGCGAACAGCCATACCCTTGGGACCGACTTCAGCCCCAGGATGTGATGAGCCGACATCGAGGTGCCAAACACCGCCGTCGATATGAACTCTTGGGCGGTATCAGCCTGTTATCCCCGGAGTACCTTTTATCCGTTGAGCGATGGCCCTTCCATTCAGAACCACCGGATCACTATGACCTACTTTCGTACCTGCTCGACCTGTCCGTCTCGCAGTTAAGCTGGCTTATGCCATTGCACTAACCTCCTGATGTCCGACCAGGATTAGCCAACCTTCGTGCTCCTCCGTTACTCTTTGGGAGGAGACCGCCCCAGTCAAACTACCCACCAGGCACTGTCCGCGACCCAGATTATGGGCCTGCGTTAGAACATCAAACATACAAGGGTGGTATTTCAAGGTCGGCTCCAGCGCAACTGGCGTCACGCCTTCAAAGCCTCCCACCTATCCTACACATGTAGGTTCAATGTTCAGTGCCAAGCTGTAGTAAAGGTTCACGGGGTCTTTCCGTCTAGCCGCGGGTACACCGCATCTTCACGGCGAATTCGATTTCACTGAGTCTCGGGTGGAGACAGCATGGCCATGGTTACACCATTCGTGCAGGTCGGAACTTACCCGACAAGGAATTTCGCTACCTTAGGACCGTTATAGTTACGGCCGCCGTTTACCGGGGCTTCGATCAAGAGCTTCGCTTGCGCTAACCCCATCAATTAACCTTCCGGCACCGGGCAGGTGTCACACCCTATACGTCCACTTTCGTGTTTGCAGAGTGCTGTGTTTTTGATAAACAGTCCCAGCCATCTGGTCACTGCGACTCCCAACTGCTCCATCCGCAAGGGACTTCACTGTCAAGAGCGAACCTTCTCCCGAAGTTACGGTTCTATTTTGCCTAGTTCCTTCACCCGAGTTCTCTCAAGCGCCTTGGTATTCTCTACCCGACCACCTGTGTCGGTTTGGGGTACGATGACTTGTAATCTGAAGCTTAGAGGCTTTTCCTGGAAGCAGGGCATCAATGGCTTCCGCACCGTAGTGCGTTCGTCTCGTGTCTCAGTGTTGTGTCTCCGGATTTGCCTAGAAACACCACCTACGCACTTTCACCAGGACAACCGTCGCCTGGCCCACCTAGCCTTCTCCGTCCCCCCATCGCAATTACAAGTCGTGCAGGAATATTAACCTGCTTCCCATCGACTACGCCTTTCGGCCTCGCCTTAGGGGTCGACTCACCCTGCCCCGATTAACGTTGGACAGGAACCCTTGGTCTTCCGGCGAGGAGGCTTTTCACCCCCTTTATCGTTACTTACGTCAGCATTCGCACTTCTGATATCTCCAGCATACCTCTCGATACACCTTCGCAGACTTACAGAACGCTCCCCTACCACTCACACATAAGTGTGAATCCGCGGCTTCGGTGCCTGGTTTGAGCCCCGTTACATCTTCCGCGCAGGCCGACTCGACTAGTGAGCTATTACGCTTTCTTTAAATGATGGCTGCTTCTAAGCCAACATCCTAGCTGTCTGAGCCTTCCCACATCGTTTCCCACTTAACCAGAACTTTGGGACCTTAGCCGGCGGTCTGGGTTGTTTCCCTCTTCACGACGGACGTTAGCACCCGCCGTGTGTCTCCCGGATAGTACTTACTGGTATTCGGAGTTTGCATGGGGTTGGTAAGTCGGGATGACCCCCTAGCCCAAACAGTGCTCTACCCCCAGTAGTATTCGTCCGAGGCGCTACCTAAATAGCTTTCGGGGAGAACCAGCTATCTCCGAGTTTGATTGGCCTTTCACCCCCAGCCACAGGTCATCCCCTAACTTTGCAACGTTAGTGGGTTCGGTCCTCCAGTTGATGTTACTCAACCTTCAACCTGCCCATGGCTAGATCACCCGGTTTCGGGTCTACACCTTGCAACTAGACGCCCAGTTAAGACTCGGTTTCCCTACGGCTCCCCTATACGGTTAACCTCGCTACAAAATGTAAGTCGCTGACCCATTATACAAAAGGTACGCAGTCACCCCGAAGGGCTCCCACTGCTTGTACGTACACGGTTTCAGGTTCTATTTCACTCCCCTCACAGGGGTTCTTTTCGCCTTTCCCTCACGGTACTGGTTCACTATCGGTCAGTCAGGAGTATTTAGCCTTGGAGGATGGTCCCCCCATATTCAGACAGGATGTCACGTGTCCCGCCCTACTCGATTTCACTTCAAGGTCGTTTTCATGTACGGGGCTATCACCCTGTATCGCCGGCCTTTCCAGGACCGTTCCACTAACTTCCAAGATGCTTAAGGGCTAATCCCCGTTCGCTCGCCGCTACTGAGGGAATCTCGGTTGATTTCTTTTCCTCGGGGTACTTAGATGTTTCAGTTCTCCCGGTTCGCCTCGTTACACTATGTATTCATGTAACGATACCCAAGTTATCTTGGGTGGGTTTCCCCATTCGGAAATCTGTGAGTAATA
>CP101033.1:4105000-4216129 GCA_041319085.1 Aeromonas veronii
AAGCTGGCTCATCAGTTCGGCGTGTTCCGCCGTGCTGGTAGGGGCGCATTATAGGGAGCCGCGCCGGGATGACAAGGGCTTTTTGCAAAAACGTGTTCGTTTGCTGCAAAAGCGAACTGCCCCCTCCCAAACAGCCACTCGGCACCTCTTTTACGCCGCTTTTTTGCTCAACTCTTCGCTTTGTGCCCGGATATAGTTGACCCAGCTGGTTGCCTTCTGCTGCCAGTTATCCTGTTGCAGCAGCTCACGGGCCAGTTCCAGCGCCTGGGCATACTGCTCCTTATTAAGGTGTGCCTGCACCAGCAATGCTTTGGCACGATTGCCTTGCTCGCCTTTTACCGACGTGATGGCGGCGAGCTGGGTCATGGCGGCATCTGTCTTACCCTGTTGCAGCAGCAGTTCGGCGGCGCGCATGGCGGCTTTGGGCTGACCGTGCTGGTTAGCGAGCTGCTGCCAGCTATCAACCGCTTGTGACCACTCCCGGGCACCTTCCCACAATTGGGCCAGCAGTTGGCGGTTTTCAGCACTTTGCTTCATCTGCCCCTTGGCCATGGCCGCTTCCAGCATACGAGCACCACGATAAGGCAGCCCTTGCCAGGCATAGAGGCGGATCAGCTGATTGCGGGCTGACGCGTCATCCATCAGTTTTCTGTCGATGGCAGTTTGAAGCAACGCCAGCGCCTGATCGCCGCGCTTGGCGGAGAGGTTGAGCGACACCGCCTGCTGCCACCATTTGCTCTCTGTCGGCTCGTGACGGATCAGCTCGGCCGCCTGATCGGCTGCCACACTATAACGTTGCTGGGCGGTGAGGGCAGAGAGACGAATAATGGCGGCCTGCTTCTGCCAACCCTTCTTCAACAACTGTTCGCTCTGGCTGGCGGCATCACCGTACTGCTTGTTGTGGTAATAGAGGCCGGCCAGACGCAGGCGCAGTGCATCGTCTTGCTTCAGTGCCAGCGCCGCCTTGTAGCTGGCGATGGCGCCAGACCAGTTGGATTGCTGGGCCTGAATATCGCCGCGCAGTCGCAGCAGCTGGAGCTGTTGCTGCTCGGGCCACTCTTTATAGGTGAGAGCCTGCTCCACATAACGGCTCGCCTGGGCGGTCTGTTGCAGGTTGGCTGCCAAGGACGCCTGCAGCTGGGCCAGCCAGGCACGCTCGGCATCGCTATTTGGCTTGAGGCCGGATGCCTTGCTCTGGGCCTGTTGCCATTGGCCAGACTGATAGAGCTTCATCACGGGTTCAAGCTGACGGGAGAAGTGAGGACTGACCTCCATCGCCAAACAGGCTTGGCTGACCAGGGCCAGCAGACAGATCCAGATCCGCAACATAGTTATGACTCCAGTTTGAATTTGAGCGTGATGACTTGCACCAGCTTGTCGGTGGCACCCGGTCTCGGCTGATAACGCCATTGCTTAATCGCCCCCATGGCCGCCCGCTCGAACTGACGTTTCGGCTTGGCCTCGACCACTTCCACATCCTGCACGCTACCTTCGGCATTCACGCTAAAGCGCAGGGTGACGAATCCTTCGATCCCTGACTGTTGGGCACGATAGGGGTAGACCGGCTCGATCCGTTGCAGCGGCATCAGCATGTCACCGGCGCCGATACCCGCCCCCTGCTGCTGGCCGTGGTAATTGCCACTCAATACCGGTGCGGCACTGGTCGCTACACCCGGGGCATAAACCTGCACCGCGCTGAGGCTGGAAACCAGATCCAGGCTCGGCTCAACGGCCGCCAAAGGGGCCGCTGCGGGCATCGGCAGCGGTGCCGAGGCCAATGCGGCAGGAGGCTCTGGCAGAGGCTCGGGCTCCTGCGGTACCGTACGCTCGCGCACCTGCACCTCGGTCACCTCGTTCTGCATATTGATGACGATGGGCTTCTGTTCGCTCGCCACCTTCTCGCCCCGGGGCGGTTCAACCAGCGTGGCCATAAACAGCAGGATGCCCAGACTGAGGGCAACCCCCAGCCCCAGGCTCATCAGCTTGTATTTCATTTCGGCGCCACCGCCACGGCGATATTGGCGATACCCGCCGCCTTGGCCTCATCCATCACCCGCACCACCTTGCCGTGGGGCACCCGCTCGTCGGCCTGGATCACCAGACTCGCATCGGGTTGCTCCGCCAGCAGACGGGCAATGGTGGCCTGCACCCGCTCCACATCGATCTGCTTGCGGTCGAGGAAGATCTGACCCTGAGCCCCGATCGCCAGCATGATGCTGGAGGATTTCTGCGCCTTGGCCTGACTGGCCTGGGGTCTATGTACCTCGAGCCCGGCTTCGCGCACGAAGGAGGTGGTGACAATAAAGAAGATCAGCATGATGAACACGATATCCAGCATGGGGGTCATGTCGATCTGCACTTCGTCACGCTGGCGTTTGGATTGCCGTCTCATTGCATTACCTTCTCTTCTCGCAGGCCGTCCCGGGTTTTGGCCAGCGCACGCTTGGCCTGACTCTCGAGCCGACTGAGTAACAACACGCCGGAGAGCGCCACCACCATGCCTGCCATGGTGGGGATGGTGGCGCGGGAGATTCCGCCCGCCATGCTCTCCGGGTTAAAGCGGTTGGCTGCAGCCAACGCATCGAATACACCGATCATGCCGGTCACTGTGCCCAGCAACCCCAGCATGGGGCAGAGCACCACCAGGGTGCGGATGAAGATCAGATGACGATTCAGTTCCAGCTCTACTTGCGCCAGCCAGCGGCTGCGGATCGCCCGGGCGTGCCAACTGTGGCGCTCGCTGCGGGCCTGCCAGCGGCCGAGCAGCTGTTGCTGCAAGGGGCCGAAACCCAGATTGAGGTAGAGCAGCCGCTCGATCATCAAAATCCACATCAGCACCAGCAGGGCCAGAATAACCCAGAGCACCGGGCCGCCACGGCCCATGAAACTCTGCAGCTGTTGCCAGATGTCGAGCATCATGCTGCTCGCTCCATCCCGTTGTTATTGCTCTCGGCGCGCTCGGCCAGAATGCCGGCTACCTGCTGCTCCAGTACATTGGAAAGCTCGGTAAAGCGTGACTGCAACAGACTGTGGGCCAGGATCAGCGGAATGGCCGCTACCAGACCCTGTACCGTGGTGACCAGCGCCATGGAGATGCCGCCCGCCATGATCTTGGGATCGCCGGTACCAAACTGGGTGATGGCCTGGAAGGTGCCGATCATCCCGGTTACGGTACCGAGCAGACCCAGCATGGGAGCGATGGCCGCGATCACCTTGACCATGCCGATGCCGCGCTCCATGCGAGGAGTCTCCTGCAGGATTGCCTCATCAAGACGCAGCTCGAGGGTCTCCATGCTCAGCTCGGGGTGTTTGTCTGCCACCGTCAGCACCCGGCCAAGGGCGTTGTCGGCATGGTACTCGCCGCTCTTGAGCTGGCGACGAACCCGACCCAGTTCTCGGGAGAGGCTCCACAGCCGTACCGCCGCAATTCCCAGACCGATGGCGGCCAGCAGCACGATAATGGCACCGACCTGCCCCCCCTGTTGTACTTGCTGCCAGAAGGTGGGCGCCTGTGCCTGCATCGCCAGCAGAGTGCCATGAGAAGGATCCAGCGGCAGCGTTTCCCCTTCCTGACCCTGATACGCCGCAACGGCAGAGAGCACGCGACCGGGCAGCCCCAGCACCGGACTCAAGCCTTCGGCGGTCGGTTGCAAGAAGCTTTCGCTCCCCAGCAGGGCAAAGCTGCCAACCCGGGTCAGCGACTGCTCGCTGGCAGCCCCCTGGGCATCGAGCACCTTGCCGTTGAATTGGGCAACCCGGCCAGATTCGCGGATCTCTTGCAGCAGAGTAGCGGGCAGCAGAGCGAGAGCTGCGCGATCCGGCACCTGTTTATCCTGTGCCATGGCTTTCAGCGGGGCGAGACGCTCCGGGTACTGGCCCTCGACGGCGGATTCGCTCAGCAGCTTGACTGCATCGCTGGCGCTCTGACGGGTAACCGCGAAGATCTCGTTCATGTCGCCGGAGGCTTGCTCCCACCGGGCGTTGAGTTCGACCAGTTGCTTCTCGTTGCTGGCGAACTGGCTGGCCAGCTCCTTGCTCAGGCGCTGGGCCTCGGCCAGTCTGGCGCGGGCAGTGCCGAGCTCCTTGGCAACAGTCGCCAGATCTTGCTGAGCCTGCTGCTCACGAGCCTGTTCCTGCGGCTGCCACTCATCGGCGACCGCGGCGTTGGCACCGCAGGAGAGGGCAATAAGGAGGGGGAACCACTTCATGGTGACTCTCATGATTGGGCCTCCTGACTGCGGCTGACAGAGAGGGGGATATTGAGCAACTGGGGAACGTTCTTGTCGGCGGCCACATCCATCGCCTCGGCGATGGGGGAGAGCCACTGGCTATCGAGGGCTTGCCACTGCTTCTCCTCGGCAGACCAGCGCCATGCCTGACTGCGATCGGCAGTCATCGCCAGCAGGGAGACCCGACCGAGCGCCAGCACATCGACCCGACGCGGGGCACCATCCAGCTCCAGCTCGGCGGAATAGCTGTCCATCCGGCTGCCGTACTCGGCTTCAATCTGATAGGCCTGCAGCAACTGACGGAATTTCTCCGCCTCGCTAACGTCTGCGCGGGCCAGGGTCGCTTTCAGCTGTTCAACCCGCGCCAAACGATCTTCCTTGCGCAGCGGGATGTCATTTTGCACCAGCTGTTCCAGATCTGCCTGCATCTGCAGCATCAGCGGAATCAAGCCCTGACGGGTCTCTTGCACCGCTTCAAGCTGCTGGCTCAATTTACCCAGCTCATTTTGCTGATCGGCCACCAGAGATTGCATGTAGCGGTTGTAGGCTTCGAGGTCGCGCAGTTGCAGCTGGGCATTTTGCAGCTCCAGTCGTGCGGCAACGGCGGCATCGGCGGCTTTTTCCACCCGCTGCTGAGAGGCTTTCCCGGCAGCTATGCTGTTCTTGAGGGCGGGAGCAACCAGCTCATCCCCGATGGCAGCAAAGTGGACTGACAGTGGCAGCAGGGCCACACCCCATAACTTGTTCATTGAAATACATCTTATTAATGATAACTATTATCATTATCTCAAATGCAACGCAGACTGGCAACGAGAGGATTTCCTTGGCCTTTATGCACAAAAAAAGGATAATTTTTAAGCAAGCACGGAATAAGTGGCGCCAATAGCCACCGCACAAATATAAATAACGAGAAAAAATCTTTTCGATCAGTGTGATAGCGATCGAAAAAGGAGAAAGTAATGCTCAACGATGCGATCTGGGAACATATAGACCAGTTCACCAAGGCAACAAAAACCAGCGATATCCAGCAACTGCTGGAGCGCTTCAGTCATCAAATGGGCTTTGATTACTTTCGGCTGCTGATTATTTTCCCCATTAGCATGCAAAAATCCCACGTAGCACTGTTCAACAACTGTCCGACCACCTGGTTTGACGCTTATAGCGAAAACCAGTATCTGACCCAGGATCCGGTGGTCTATCTGGGGCTGAAACAGACCCAGCCGATCTTCTGGAACAAGCTCGACTGCGACTCGCCCTGGCTGCCCAGCGCCAGCCGCGACGTGATGAACCTGGCGGCCGATTTCGGGGTGCGCAATGGCGTCTCCTTTCCGCTGCACACCCCGCAGGGGGAGCACGGCATCCTGTCATTCATTACCAAGGAGAAATCCAACTCCGACCTGATGTTTGAAAATGTCCCACTGCTGTCGTTCTGCGCCAGCTACATCTTCAACGCGGCGCTGCAACTGATCAAAAGCAGACCGGATCTGATGAAGTACCTGGCCGAGCTGTCGGATCGGGAGAAGGAGTGCCTGTTCTGGGCCAGCGAGGGCAAGACCTCCTGGGAAATCGCCACCATCCTCGGTATCAGTGAGCGGACGGTCAACTTTCACCTGACCCAGGTGACCAACAAGACCGATTCGAAAAACCGCAGTCAGGCCATCGCCAAGGGGATCACCAGCGGCATTATAGTGCCCTCTCTTGACGAGGTGACCATCACCAACCTGCGGCTGTCGTAACCCTCAGCCGAAACAAAAAGAGCCGCAATTGCGGCTCTTTTTCATTTCAGAAAGTGACTTATCAGAGAGTGACTTACTCAACAGTCACCGATTTTGCCAGGTTGCGCGGCTGGTCCACGTCGGTGCCCTTGATCAGGGCAACGTGATAGGAGAGCAGCTGCAGCGGCACGGTATAGACGATGGGGGCGATCACCTCTTCCACATGGTTGAGGTTCATGACCCGCATGGTCTCGTCGCTCTTGAAGCCGGTATCGGCATCGGCGAACACGTAAAGGATACCGCCACGGGCGCGTACCTCTTCCACGTTGGACTTGAGCTTCTCCAGCAGATCGTTGTTCGGCGCAACCACAATGATGGGCATTTCGGCATCGATCAGCGCCAGCGGGCCGTGCTTCAGTTCGCCTGCGGCATAGGCTTCGGCGTGGATATAGGAGATCTCTTTGAGCTTGAGCGCCCCTTCCATGGCGATGGGGTACTGGCTGCCACGGCCGAGGAACAGGCTGTGGTGCTTGTCGGCAAACTCTTCGGCCAGGGTTTCGATATCCTTGGCCAGTGCCAGGCTCTCTTTAATGCGCAGCGGCAGGGCTTGCAATGCCTTGACCAGTTCGGCTTCGGCGGCTGCGCTCAAGTGGCCACGGCAGTGACCAACCGAGGCCACCAGCATCAGCAGGCCAGCCAGCTGGGTGGTGAACGCCTTGGTGGAGGCCACCCCAATTTCTGCCCCCGCGCGGGTCATAAAGGCCAGATCTGATTCACGCACCAGCGAAGAGCCCGGCACGTTGCAGATAGCCAGCGAGCTCATGTAGCCGGACTCCTTGGCCAGACGCAGCGCCGCCAGGGTATCGGCGGTCTCGCCACTCTGCGACAGGGTCACCAGCAGGCTGTTGGGACGTACCACCGACTTGCGGTAGCGGAACTCGGAGGCGATCTCCACATCGCAGGAGACGCCAGCGATCTCTTCGAACCAGTAGCGGGCCACCATGCCGGAGTTGTAGGAGGTGCCGCAGGCGACAATCTGCACGTGCTCGACCTTGTCGAAGATGGCGCGCGCACCGTTGCCGAACGATTCGACCACCACGTGATCGCTGCCCAGACGCCCTTCCAGGGTATTGGTGATGGCTTTGGGCTGCTCGTAGATCTCTTTGAGCATGTAGTGGCGGTATTCGCCCTTGTCACCGGCATCGTGGGAGAGCTCGGATTCCAGCTCCTCGCGCACCACGGCGTTGTCGTTGGTATCGAAGATGCGCACATCGCGGCGGGTCACTTCGGCCACATCACCCTCTTCCAGGAAGATGAAGCGACGGGTCACCGGCAGCAGCGCCATCTGGTCGGAGGCGATAAAGTTCTCGCCGATACCGCGGCCGATCACCAGCGGTGAACCGGATCGGGCCACCACCACGCGGCTGTCGTCGCGGCTGTCCATCACCACAGTACCGTAGGCACCGCGCAGTTGCTTCACCGCCACCTGCATAGCCGCCAGCAGGCTGGGGGCGGATTTCAGCTCATGGTGCACCAGATGGGCGATCACCTCGGTATCTGTGTCGGAGCTGAACTCATAACCCATACCCTGCAGCCGGGTGCGCAGTTCCTCGTGGTTTTCGATGATGCCGTTGTGGACCACCACGATATGCTCGGAGACGTGGGGGTGGGCGTTGCGCTCGGACGGCTCGCCGTGGGTGGCCCAGCGGGTATGAGCGATACCGGTACCGCCATGGACGGACTGCTCGTCGAGCGCCTTGGCCAGCTCGGCCACTTTGCCCAGACGGCGAACCCGCTGCAGCGGCTGGTTGGCGCTGAACACGGCCACACCGGCTGAGTCATAACCGCGGTACTCCAGACGGCGCAGGCCCTCTACCAGAATTTCAGCCACATCACGTTGGGCTACGGCCCCGACGATGCCACACATAGGATTCTCCTTGAGACGTTAATGCTTAATACGTTTGGATAGTTGGATATTCGGTCTAGCCAGTCATATCAACTGGCAACAGGGGCACAGATTAACTGGATCCCCTTGGCTTGAATCTGTGCTCTGGCCTCGCTGGCCAGCCCCTCGTCGGTCACCAGGGTATGGATGCTCGACCAGGGCAGTTCGAGATTGGGGATCTTGCGGCCGATCTTCTCCGACTCGACCATCACAATGACCTCCCGCGACACCTCGGCCATCACCCGCGACAACCCCACCAGCTCGTTAAAGGTGGTGGTGCCACGCTCCGGGTCGATACCGTCGGCACCGATAAAGAGCTGGTCGAAGTCGTAGGAGCGCAGCACCTGTTCCGCCACCTGCCCCTGGAAGGACTCCGAGTGAGGGTCCCAAGTGCCACCGGTCATCAGCAGGGTAGGCTCATTTTCCAGCTCGCGCAGGGCACCGGCCACATTGAGGGAGTTGGTCATCACAATGAGGCCGCGCTTGTTGCCGAGCAGCGGGATCATGGCGCTGGTGGTGCTGCCACTGTCGATGATGACGCGATTGTGATCACGCAACCGCTCGGCCGCCGCACGGGCAATGGCTAACTTTCGGTTCGAAACTTGTTCAGGATTAGCCTCGACCACCATCTCGCTCGGCAAAGGGACAGCACCACCGTAACGGCGCAGCAGCAGGCCGCCGGTCTCCAGCACCGCCAGATCTTTACGGATAGTCACTTCGGAGGTAGAAAAGTGTTTGGCAAGGGCGTCGACACTCACTTCACCCAGCTCTTGTACCAGGGTCACTATGGTGTGGCGACGTTGTTGAGTATTACGTTTTGTCATTTTTAAATTTCGATTCGAAAGAACATCGAAATTTTAGCCCCTTTTTCGGAAAAATAAAACAGCAAATAGGATCCGTTTTGCTTCGATGCCAGAATGGGGAGCCAATTTGCGACGAGGATGCCATGCAAAAGAGAGTCATCTGGCTGGTGGAGGATGAGGCCAGCATCGCCGACACCCTGATTTACGCCCTGCAGACCGATGGGTTCGAGGTGGAGTGGTTCATGCTGGGCCAACAGTTGCTGACACGACTGGAACAGACGCGACCCGACTTCCTGATCCTCGATGTGGGGCTGCCCGATATCAGCGGCTTCGAACTCTGCAAGCAGGTGAGAGCGCTGACCGATATTCCCCTGATGTTCCTCACCGCCCGCAGCGAGGAGATAGACCGGCTGATCGGGCTGGAGATCGGTGCCGACGACTATGTGGCCAAACCCTTCTCGCCACGGGAGGTGTGTGCCCGGGTGCGGGTCATCCTGCGCCGCAGCCAACCCGTCGCCCCCCAACCCAGCGCCCTGCTGGTGCTGGATGAGGAGCGGGCCCGCATCCATTTTCGCGGCCAGCCGCTGGCCCTCACCCGCTACGAATATCTGCTGCTCAAGACCCTGATGCAGGCGCCGGGGCGGGTCTACTCCCGTCAGCAGCTGATGGATCTGGTGTGGCAGGATGCCGAGGAGAGTCTGGATCGCACCGTCGATACCCATATCAAGACCATCCGCGCCAAGCTGCGCGAGCATGATCCCGAGGCCAACCTGATCCTCACCCACCGCGGGCTGGGCTACAGCCTGGAGCTGGCATGAGACTCGGGCTGCAACTGCTGTGCGGCCTGCTGCTGATCTTCGCGCTGGCCGCCTGGTTCGTGCTGGAGATCTTCGTCGAGGAGATCAAACCCGGGGTGCGCAGCGCCACCGAGGATACCCTGGTGGACATGACCCAGCTGCTGGCGCCGCTCGCGCTCGATGATCTGCAAGAGGGCAATATGATGAACGGGCGGTTGGCCAGCGCCTTCGCCCGCCTCAACCAGAATCCCATCAATGCGATGATCGATGGCCATCTCAAGCAGCAGGCGGAGTATCGCATTTATGTGACTGACCAGAAGGGTATGGTGATTTACGACTCCGATGGCACGGATCTGGGCAAGGACTATTCGCGCTGGAACGATGTCTACCGCACCCTGCGCGGCCAGTATGGCGCCCGCAGCACCCGCACCGAGCCCGATGATGCCACCAGCTCGACCATGTATGTGGCGGCGCCGCTGCGGGAAGGGGCCGAAATCATCGGCTCCCTCACCGTCGCCAAACCCAACCGCACCCTGATGCCCGCCATCGAACGGGGGGAACAGGAGCTGCTGCGGGCCGGCGGCCAGATGCTGCTCATCTCGCTGCTGATCGGCAGCCTGCTGGTGTGGTGGCTCAACCGCGCCATCGGCAAGCTGGTGCACTACGCCGACTCGGTCAGCAAGGGGGAGGCGGCACCGCTGCCACGGCTGCACACCGTCGAACTGGATCGGCTCGGCCGCTCGCTGGAGACCATGCGCCACCAGCTCGATGGCAAAAGCTACATCGAGGATTACGTCCATAGCCTGACCCACGAGCTGAAGAGCCCGCTGGCCGCCATTCGCGGGGCAGGGGAGATTTTGGCCGAAACGCCGCCCCCCGAAGTCGCCAAACGGTTTATCGGCAACATCAATCTGGAAACCGCCCGCATGCAGCAGCTGATCGAGCGAATGCTGCAACTGGCGCGGCTGGAGTCGGGGCAGGGGCTGGATCGCCAGTCGGTGGAGCCGGCAAAACTGGGCAAGCGCACCCTCGACGCCCGCCAGATCATCGCCCAGCGCCGTCAGGTCGGGTTGGTGGCCGAGCTGGCCAGCGCGCCGAAACAGAAGTGGGATCCGCTGCTGGTGGAGCAGGCCATCGGCAACCTGCTGGATAACGCCATCGACTTCTCTCCCGCCAACGGGCAGGTCACCCTGAGCGGCAGCCAGCAGGAGGAGGGCTACTGTTTTCGGGTCACCGACAGCGGCCCCGGCATTCCCGACTACGCCCTGCCACGCATCTTCGAGCGCTTCTACTCCCTGCCGCGGCCGGACAAGGGCAAGAGCAGCGGTCTGGGGCTCAGCTTCGCTCATGAGGTGGCCCACCAGCATGGCGGCCGTCTGACCCTGAGCAACCGGCCGGAAGGGGGCGCGCTGGCGGAACTCTGGCTGCCATTCGCCTAGTCACCCCCCGCCACTTCACATTCACCACACAAAGCGGCGTTAAACTGCCGCCTTATCTTATTGATTAGCCTCATCCATTTGCTCAAGGAAATGCTATGTCCCGCCTGCTTCTCTCCAGCCTGCTGGCTGCCGGTCTGCTCGCAGCCCTGCCAGCCTCCGCCGCCAGCGGCTGCTTTCTCTATGCTGACGGCAACGGCCAGACCCTCTCCAGCGAAGGGGACTGCTCCAGCCAGCTACCGCCCGCGTCCACCTTCAAGATCCCGCTGGCGCTGATGGGTTACGACAGCGGTTTTCTGGTGGATGAAGAGCATCCGGCGCTGCCTTACAAGCCGAGCTATGACGGCTGGCTACCCGCCTGGCGCGAAACCACCACCCCGCGCCGCTGGGAAACCTACTCGGTCGTCTGGTTCTCCCAGCAGATCACCGAATGGCTGGGGATGGAGCGCTTCCAGCAATACGTCGACCGCTTCGACTACGGCAACCGGGATCTCTCCGGCAATCCGGGCAAACATGACGGCCTGACCCAAGCCTGGCTCAGTTCCAGCCTCGCCATCAGTCCGGAGGAGCAGGCCCGCTTCCTCGGCAAAATGGTGAGCGGCAAGCTGCCGGTTTCGGCGCAGACCCTGCAGTACACCGCCAATATCCTCAAGGTGAGCGAGATCGACGGCTGGCAGATCCACGGCAAGACCGGCATGGGCTACCCGAAGAAGCTGGATGGCAGCCTCAACCGCGATCAGCAGATTGGCTGGTTCGTCGGCTGGGCCAGCAAACCGGGCAAGCAGCTGATCTTCGTCCATACCGTGGTGCAAAAGCCCGGCAAGCAGTTCGCCTCCCTCAAGGCGAAAGAAGAGGTGCTAGCCGCATTGCCCGGGAAGTTGAAGACCCTGTAATTCCTCCAGAAACCGGCGCAATGCCGGTTTTTTTGATCCTTCTTCACCACCACTTCACACAAGCCCATCCCCCCTTCACGTCCGGCCGGCAGACTCGCTCTATACAACAAGGAGACGTGTCATGGTCAAACAGATATTCACCCACAAGATCTTTCTGCTGCTATTGCTCAGCCTGCTGTTGATGGTGCCGGTGCAATCCATCATGGAGCTCAACCGCGAGCGTCAGGCTTACCGCAGTCAGGCCATTCACAGCATCATGGCCAGCAGCAGCGGCCCGCAACGGCTGATGGGGCCTATCCTGGTACAGCCCTATACCCGCTCGGTCACGGTCGAGCAAGAGGGCAAGCGCTTCGTCCGTCAGGAGCAGGTCTACCGCTACCTGCTGCCGGAGCAGCTGGATATCAAGGCCAACATGGAGGTCACCCCGCGCAAGCTGGGCATCTATCAGGCGCAGGTCTACCAGACCCGGCTCACCCTATCCGGCCGCCTGCCCACCCGGCAGAGTTTGCTGAATGACGCGACCTCACCGCTCGGTGAAACGGCCGAGCTGGTGGCGGGCAAACCCTACCTGAGCCTGGTGCTCTCCGATGCCCGCGGTATCAACAGCGTCCCCGAACTGCAACTCGGCACACAGCGGATCCCGTTTGCCCCCGGCGCCCGCCTCGGTGATGCGCTCGCGGGTATCCATGCCCCGATCGACAGCCTGCCGCAGCAGGATGGCACCTTCCATCTGGAGCTCAATCTGCAGGGGATGAACGCCCTCGACATAGTCCCGCTGGGCAAGGAGAGCACCCTGCTGCTGGCGAGTAACTGGCCCCATCCAAACTTTATCGGCGACTTTCTGCCGGGCAGTCGTACCCTGAGCCCGCAAGGGTTTGAGGCCAACTGGCAAACCAGCTGGTTTGCCAGCGACATGGAGACCCGCTTCAACCGGATGATGAACGGGGGCGATAGCCATCTCTCCACCTTCAGCGTCAGTCTGGTGCAGCCGGTGGATCACTATCAGCTCAACGAGCGGGCGGCCAAATATGCCCTGCTGTTTATCGGCCTCACCTTTATCAGCTTCTTCATGTTCGAGCTGCTCAAGGGGCTGCGGGTCCACCCGATCCAGTACGCGCTGGTGGGCATGGGGCTGGCCATCTTCTATCTGGACTGCTGGCACTGACCGAGCACCTCGGTTTTGGCTGGGCCTATCTGGTGGCCGCGCTGGCCAGTGTGCTGCTCAACGGCTTCTACCTCAGCCATGTGCTGGGTGGCCCGAAGCAGGGGATCGGTTTCGCGGCACTGCTCGGGCTGGTCTATGCCATCCTCTACAGCCTGCTGCAGGCCGAAGAGATCGCCTTGCTGCTCGGCGCCCTGCTGTTGTTCGCCACCCTGGCGCTGATCATGATGCTGACCCGCAAGCTCGACTGGTATCAGGTGATGGACTACAGCCCCCCCACCACCACATGGGCGGCCCCCCAGCCATCGAGCAGTGACACCATCCATCAGTGATAAGTCCAAAAAAAACCGGCGCCATCAGGCGCCGGTTCTATTTTATTGATCGGGCATCACTTCTTCTTGACCGGGCGAGCCCAGTTTTTGATGTGACGCTGGGGCACCCGGGTGATCACCAGCTCGTTCTCTGCCACATCCTTGGTGATGGTGGAACCCGCCCCTAGAGTCGCACCCTTGCCAATGCGCACCGGCGCCACCAGCTGGGTATCGGAACCGACAAACACATCATCCTCGATGATGGTCTGGAACTTGTTCACGCCGTCGTAGTTGCAGGTGATGGTACCGGCACCGATATTCACCTTGGCCCCCACCTCGGCATCCCCCAGATAGGTGAGGTGACCACACTTGGAGCCAACCCCTAGCCGGGCCTTCTTCATCTCGACGAAGTTGCCGACGTGGGCATCCTGCTCCAGCACGGCACCCGGGCGCAGACGGGCAAACGGGCCGACCGAGCACTGATCCGCCACCTGAGCCCCTTCAACGATGGAGTAGGGCTTCACTTCGGTGTGATCGCCAATGACGCAATCCTTCAACACAGCACCGGCACCGATACGAACGTGGTTGCCGAGGGTTACCTTGCCTTCGATGATGACGTTGACGTCGATCACCACCTCTTCACCGATCTCGAGGGTTCCGCGCAGATCGAAGCGAGCCGGGTCGATCAGGGTGACACCGGCGATCATCAGCTTCTCGGCCTGCATCTGCTGGTAGCTGCGCTCAAGGGCAGCCAGCTGGACCCGGTTGTTGGCCCCTTCCACCTCGGCGGCACGCTCCGGATGGACCGCCGCGATCGGGCAGCCATCGCCGTGCGCCATGGCGATCACGTCGGTCAGGTAGAATTCGCCCTGGGCATTTTTGTTGTCCAGACGGGAGAGCCAGCTGCGCAGCTGGCCGCCGTTGGCCACCAGCACGCCGGTGTTCACTTCGCGAATGGTCAGCTGCTCGGCGTTGGCATCTTTCTGCTCGACGATACCGACCACCTGACCGTTTTCACGGACGATACGGCCATAGCCGGTGGGGTTGTCCAGCACCACGGTCAGCAGTGCCATGCCATCGCTTGCCTTGGCAGCCAGCAGTCGTTGCAGAGTCTCTGGCTGGATCAGCGGGGTATCGCCGTACAGCACCAGCACGTCGTCTTCATCCTGCCAGAACGGGATGGCCTGGGCGACGGCATGACCGGTCCCCAGCTGCTGCGCCTGCAGCACCCAGTTCACGTCGGCAGCGACGATCCGCTCTTTCAGCAGCTCGGCACCGTGGCCATAGACCAGATGCAGCTGCTCGGCGCCGACCTGACGGGCGGTATCGATCACATGGGAGACCATGGGTTTGTTGGCTACCGGGTGCAGTACCTTGGGCAGAACGGAACGCATGCGGGTACCTTTACCCGCCGCCAGGATCACGACGTTGAGAGACATGACTTCGACCTTGAACTTGTGTGGAAATACTCGGCGGAGTCTATCGAACGGGTAAAAAAAAAGCGACCCGAAGGTCGCTTTTTACATCACCGTTATCAGCGGTAATTCTTTTTGACGATATCGATGACTCGCAGTTGAGCCATCGCCTTGGCCAGCTCGGTGGCGGCCTGGGCGTAGTCGATATCACCATGGGAGCTGTGGATCCGCTCTTCGGCTGCGCGCTTGGCTTCCTGGGCTTTCGCCTCATCCAAGTCGTCAGCACGAATCGCGGTGTCCGCCAGCACGGTCACGGATTCAGGTTGTACTTCCAGCATACCGCCGGAGATGTACAGCACCTCTTCAGTTCCGTTCTGCTTCACCAAGCGGACCAGGCCCGGCTTGATGGCAGTCAGCAACGGAGCATGACCGTGGCGGAGACCCAACTCACCTTCGGAGCCTGATACCTGAGCGGATTGCACGCGACCGGAAAACAGTTTTCCTTCGGCGCTCACCACGTCCAGGTGAAAGGAGATCATCTCTGCCATGGGCCCTCCTGTCGAGGCTTACAGTTTCTTGGATTTCTCGACGACTTCGTCGATACCGCCAACCATGTAGAACGCCTGCTCGGGCAGATCGTCATACTCGCCTTTCAGGATGCCCTGGAAACCACGGATGGTCTCTTTCAGCGGCACGTATTTACCCGGAGAACCGGTAAACACTTCTGCTACGAAGAACGGCTGAGACAGGAAACGCTCGATCTTACGGGCACGGGCTACGGTCAGTTTGTCTTCTTCTGACAGTTCATCCATACCCAGGATGGCGATGATGTCCTTCAGCTCTTTGTAGCGCTGCAGTACGGTCTGAACGCCACGAGCGGTCTCGTAGTGCTCTTTGCCAACCACCAGCGGATCCAGCTGACGAGAGGTAGAGTCCAGCGGGTCAACGGCCGGGTAGATACCCAGTGCCGCGATTTGACGGGACAGTACGACGGTCGCATCCAGGTGGGCGAAGGTGGTCGCCGGAGACGGGTCAGTCAAGTCATCCGCAGGAACGTAAACGGCCTGTACGGAGGTGATGGAACCGGTCTTGGTGGAGGTGATACGTTCTTGCAGAACACCCATCTCCTCGGCCAGGGTCGGCTGGTAACCTACTGCGGAAGGCATACGGCCCAGCAGTGCGGATACTTCAGTACCGGCCAGGGTGTAACGGTAGATGTTGTCCACGAAGAACAGCACGTCACGACCTTCGTCACGGAACTTCTCGGCCATGGTCAGGCCGGTCAGCGCTACGCGCAGACGGTTTCCGGGCGGCTCGTTCATCTGACCGTAAACCAGAGATACTTTGTCCAGTACGTTGGACTCCATCATCTCGTGGTAGAAGTCGTTACCCTCACGGGTACGCTCACCTACACCGGCGAACACAGAGTAACCACTGTGCTCGATCGCGATGTTACGGATCAGCTCCATCATGTTTACGGTTTTGCCTACACCGGCACCACCGAACAGACCAACCTTACCACCCTTGGCGAACGGGCATACCAGGTCGATAACCTTGATGCCTGTTTCCAGCAGATCGTTGCTGTTGGACTGATCTTCGTAGCTGGGGGCAGCGCGGTGGATAGACCAGCACTCTTCTTCACCGATCGGACCTTTTTCGTCGATTGGCTCACCCAGTACGTTCATGATCCGACCCAGAGTCGCAGTACCGACCGGAACCTGGATGGATTTACCGCTATTCACTACTTCCAACCCACGACGCAGACCGTCGGAGGAGCCCATGGTGATGCAACGAACGACGCCGCCACCGATCTGTTGCTGAACTTCCAGCACCAGACCCTGGCCTTGACCTTCGCTAACGACCTTCAGTGCATCGTACACCTGGGGCACGGCATCCTGCGGGAACTCGATGTCCACCACAGCGCCGATGATTTGGACGATGAAACCGTTACTCATGTCAAATCCTCTAAACCTTTGATAACCCTTGCCTTACACCGCAGCAGCACCGGATACGATCTCTGTCAGCTCCTGGGTAATACTGGCCTGACGGGCCTTGTTGTATACCAGTTGCAGATCGTTAATCAGGTTACCGGCGTTGTCAGTCGCGGCTTGCATGGCAACCATTCGGGCTGCCTGTTCACTTGCCAAGTTTTCCACTACACCTTGGTACACCTGGGATTCGACATAGCGAACCAGCAGGGTATCCAGCAGCTTCTTGGGATCCGGCTCATAGAGGTAATCCCAGTGGTGTTTCTTGGCGAGCTTGCTGTCTTCAGTTACGGGCAAAGGCAGCAGTTGATCGACCCGTGGTTGCTGCACCATGGTGTTGACGAACTTGTTATACACCAGATACAGCTTGTCAATCTCACCGTTGTCGTAAGCCTTCAGCATGACCTTGACTGAACCAATCAGGTCATTGACGCTCGGACTATCGCCCAGTCCTGCGACATGAGCTTTAACCTTGGCGCCGTGCCGTTCAAAGAAGTTGGAGGCCTTGTTACCGATCAGTGCCAGGTCAACCTTGGCACCTTTCGCGCTCCATTGCTTCATATCATTGAGGGCAGCCTTGAACAGGTTGATGTTCAAACCGCCACACAGGCCACGGTCGGTGGAGACGACGATGTAACCCACTCGCTTGACCTCACGTTCGATGAGGTAGGGGTGCTTGTATTCCAAGTTCCCCTGAGCGATATGGCCGATCACCTTGCGCATGGTTTCAGCGTACGGACGGCTGGCAGACATGCGTTCCTGCGCACGGCGCATTTTGCTTGCTGCCACCATTTCCATAGCGCCGGTGATCTTCTGAGTGTTTTTCACACTCCCGATCTTGTTACGTATCTCTTTTGCGCCGGCCATCTCTTACTCTCCATCAGGTGGCAGCTCGCGCTGCCACACACGCTTACCAGGTCTGGGTTGCCTTGAAGTCATCCAGCAACGCAGTCAGCTTGCCAACGATCGCGTCGTTGTAATCGGCCTTGGCATTGATTTCAGCCATCAGCTCGGCATGCTGGGTATTGGCGTAAGAGAGCAGAGCGGCTTCGAAGTCGACGATCTTGTTCAGCTCGACATCGGCGAGATAGCCTTTCTCGGCGGCGAACAGCACCAGAGACTGGTGAGCCACGCTCAGCGGAGAATACTGCTTCTGCTTCATCAGCTCGGTCACTTTCACACCGTGATCCAGCTGCTTGCGAGTCGCCTCATCCAGATCGGAAGAGAACTGGGCGAATGCCGCCAGTTCGCGATACTGGGCCAGCGCGGTACGGATACCACCGGACAGCTTCTTGACGATCTTGGTCTGAGCAGCACCACCTACACGGGATACGGAGATACCCGGGTCAACCGCCGGACGAATACCGGAGTTGAACAGCTGTGAAGTCAGGAAGATCTGACCATCGGTAATGGAGATCACGTTGGTCGGAACGAACGCAGATACGTCACCGGCCTGGGTTTCGATGATCGGCAGCGCGGTCAGAGAACCGGTCTGGCCTTTCACGGCACCATTGGTGAACTTCTCTACGTACTCAACGTTAACGCGAGCAGCACGCTCCAGCAGACGAGAGTGCAGATAGAACACGTCACCCGGGTAGGCTTCACGTCCTGGCGGACGGCGCAGCAGCAGGGAGATCTGGCGATAAGCTACGGCCTGCTTGGACAGGTCATCATAGATGATCAGCGCGTCTTCACCGCGGTCACGGAAGTACTCACCCATGGAGCAACCGGCATACGGAGCCAGGTACTGCAGGGCAGCCGCTTCGGAGGCAGAGGCAACCACCACGATGGTGTTGGCCAGGGCACCGTGCTCTTCCAGCTTGCGCACCACGTTGGCGATGGTAGAGGCCTTCTGGCCAATCGCAACGTAGACACACTTAATGCCGGAATCTTTCTGGTTGATGATGGTGTCGATCGCGATGGCGGTCTTACCAACCTGACGGTCACCGATGATCAGCTCACGCTGGCCACGACCAATCGGGATCATGGCATCGATGGCTTTCAGACCGGTCTGGACCGGCTGGTCAACAGACTTACGCTCGATAACGCCCGGTGCGATCACTTCGATCGGCGAGAAGCCGTCGTTGTCGATCGGACCTTTACCGTCGATCGGCTGACCCAGGGTGTTCAACACCCGGCCCAACAGACCACGACCTACCGGCACTTCCAGAATACGGCCAGTCCCTTTTACTTTCATTCCTTCTGACAAACCGTCATAGGAACCCATGATCACCGCACCGACGGAGTCACGCTCCAGGTTCAATGCCAGAGCGTAACGGTTGCCCGGCAGCTCGATCATCTCACCCTGCATGGCATCAGCCAGGCCGTGAATACGAATGATACCGTCGCTCACAGAGACGATTGTACCTTCGTTACGCGCTTCGCTTTTTACATCAAACTGCGCAATGCGCTGCTTGATCAGCTCGGCGATTTCAGTGGAATTCAGTTGCATGCTCTAATACCCCAATCAAGATTGCAGCGCGTCAGCCATGCGATCCAGCTTACCGCGGACTGTGCCGTCGATTACCAGATCACCGGCCTTGATGAGCACCCCGGCCATCAAGGACGCATCGATGCTGCAATTCAGCTTCACTTTGCGCGCGAGACGTTGTTCCAGAGAAGCCTGAATATTGGCTTTCTGCTGGTCGGTCAGTTCGATCGCCGAAATCACGTCAGCCTGAACTTCTTTATCCAGTTCAGCTTTGAACGCGACAAATTCAGCAACGACCGCCGGCAGCACACCCAAGCGACCATTCTCGGCCATCACCCGGATCAGGTTCTGGCCATGCACGTCGAGTTGCTCACCGCAGATACCGACAAACAGCGTTGCCAGCTCTTCGGCAGCCACTGAGCCGTTTACCAGGTTATGGATGGTCTCGTTTTCCACTACTTGCGCAGCGAAACCGAGCATCCCCAGCCACTGGTCAACCGCCTTGTGCTCAACGGCAAACTCGAAAGCAGCCTTGGCGTAGGGGCGAGCGATTGTAGTCAGTTCAGACATAGCCCGGTTCCCGTTACAGTTCTGCTACCAGTTTGTCGACGATGTCGCTGTTGGCAGCCTGGTCGATTTGACGCGCCAGGATCTTCTCTGCACCAGCAATGGCAAGAGCAGCAACCTGCTTACGCAGTTCTTCTTTGGCACGATGACGTTCAGCTTCGATCTCGGCACGGCCCTGAGCCAGGATTTTTTCCCGCTCAGATTGGGCTCCAGCGGCAGCTTCATCAATGATCTGGGCTTTACGTTTGTTAGCCTGTTCAATGATTTCAGCAGCCTGCATCTTGGCTTCTTTCAGCTGATCGGTGGCGTTGGCCTTGGCCAAATCCAGATCTTTCTTGGCACGTTCGGCAGAAGAGAGACCGTCAGCAATAGCTTTCTGACGGGCTTCGATGGCAGCAATCAGCGGCGGCCATACGTACTTCATGCAAAACACTACGAAGAAGAAAAAAGCAATTGCTTGGCCGAGGAGGGTGGCATTGATATTCACAGCCGATGTCCTCTTAAGTTAGTTAATGGGTTATGCCTGGAGAGTCGTAACGACTTAGCCAGCAACCGCAAACATCACGTACAGACCCAGACCAACGGCGATCATCGGGATCGCATCCACCAGACCCATTACGATGAAGAACTGGGTACGCAGAACAGGGATCAGATCCGGTTGACGAGCAGCACCTTCCAGGAACTTGCCACCCAGGATACCGATACCGATGGAAGCGCCGATAGCAGCCAGACCCATCATCATTGCAGCAGCGATGTACAGCAGGTCCATGTTCAAGTTTTCCATGAGGATCTCCAGTTATTTAGATGTAATTGATTGTATAAAAAGGATTATTTGAGTTGCATCAATTATGGTCTTCCTGCGCCATCGACAGATAGACGATAGTCAGAACCATGAAAATGAATGCCTGCAAAGTGATGATCAGGATGTGGAAAATTGCCCAAGGCACGGACAGGATCCACTGTGACCACCAGGGTAACAAACCCGCAATCAGGATAAAGATCAGTTCGCCAGCATACATGTTGCCGAACAGTCGAAGACCCAGAGAAACAGGTTTGGAAATCAGCGTAACAGTTTCCAGGATGAGGTTAACCGGGATGGCCGCCGGGTGGTTGAAAGGCTGAAGCGTCAGCTCCTTCACAAACCCGCCGATACCCTTGACCTTGATGCTGTAGTACAGGATCAAGAAGAACACGCCCAAAGCCATGGACATGGTGATGTTAACGTCAGCAGAGGGAACCACACGCAGATAGGGAATACCCATCAATTGTGCAGCGTGAGGGATAAAGTCAACGGGGATCAGATCCATGAAGTTCATCAGGAAGATCCACACAAACACAGTCAGCCCCAAAGGTGCGATGACCTTGTTGCGACCGTGAAAGATGTCTTTGACGTTACCATTCACAAACTCGACCAGCATCTCCACAAAGCACTGCAGCTTACCCGGCACACCGCTGGTAGCGTTAACGGCTACTTTGCGGAACAACAGGATAAACAGGGCGCCTAGCACGACGGAAAATATCATTGAGTCGATATTGACCGTCCAGAACCCGGACCCGACTTGAAGGTGGGTCAGGTGGTGGGAGATATATCCCTGAGGAGTCAGGACTTCTCCGGTTGCAGACATGAGTTTTCCTAATAGTGGTTGTTAAGCGTGAATGAAACCATCCACTGTACAACGAGGGCGAGGATATAAGTGGCGAAAAACGAGACGGTAACGACCTCGACTCCCGCACCAAACATCAGGGCGAATAGACCTGTTGTAGAAATGAGCTTAATCCCTGCCCCACCATAAAAGTCCCGCAAAACCAGGCCCACACTCTCGGTTGTCACCTTGCGGCGCAGCACCCAGACAGTAAACAAGGCTTGAGGAACCCAGTACATCCCCCCTCCGTAGAGGGCGGAATAACCGGCGCTGGCACCAGTCAGGTAAAACCAGACGGCACTCATCGCCAGGATCAGGATGAGCTGACAAACGAGCATAACCCAGGCCAGTGTCAAACCTTCCAAGGCTAATTTCTGCTTCACCAACCTACCCCTGAACATTACAGAACTGTAAAAAATCGGGATCCGAAGACCCCATGTTAACAGCTCTTAAAGCCGGTCAAATTATACCCTTGAGGGCCACTATTGCAATATGACAAAAATCCTTAATTTTTGCGGCTTTCCGCGGCAAATCAAGGTTATGGCCATATCAAAAGGAATGGATGTTTTATTACTACAAAAAGCGTAAAGATCACGATTCCGACACGCCAAAATAGCCCAATATACGGTCCAAATCGGACAAATTCTCGTAACTTATTACTAACTTCCCGCTATCCCGCTTGCCAGGCTGAAGTTGCACCTGATTGCCAATTTTTTCTGCCAGTTGGCGCTCCAGGTAACCGATCTGCGGATCACGGGCCGGTTCGCCCCTGGCTTTTGCCGGTTCGAGCGCTCTTTGCACCAGCTTCTCGGTATCGCGCACAGTCAGTCCCTTCTGAGCAACCAGCTTGGCCAGTTCGGACTGTGCCTGGCCGCTCAGCGCCAGCAAGGCACGGGCATGACCCATGTCGAGGTCGCCATGCTCGACGAAACGCTTCACGTCGTCGTTGAGCTGGTTGAGGCGCAGCAGGTTGGTCACCGTGGTGCGGGACTTGCCCACCGCCTCAGCCACCTGCTGGTGGGTGAGTTCGAATTCGGTCAGCAGTCTTTGTAAAGCGACCGCCTCTTCGATGGCATTGAGGTCTTCCCGCTGAATATTTTCAATCAGCGCGATGGCGACGGCGGCCTCGTCGGGCACATCCTTGACGATGCATGGCACCACCTCGAGCCGCGCCAGCTGGGACGCGCGCCAACGTCGTTCACCGGCGATGATTTCGAAGGATTGTTCGCCGAGAGGGCGTACCACGATGGGCTGGATCACCCCCTGGGCACGGATGGAGTTGGCAAGCTCTTCCAGTGCATCCTGGGACATGTCCTTGCGGGGCTGGTACTTGCCGGACTGCAACCACTCCACCGGCAGCTTGCGCAGCTCGCCCTGGTTGGTGGGGGCCATGGCCTCTTCAGTACGTTGATCGCTCATCACCTGTTTCTGACGGGCAGCCGTGCTGGTACTGAGCAGGGCATCCAGCCCCTTGCCCAGTCCACGTTTTTTCGGAGTCATATGCTCTCTCGGTCTGCGATGGTAGCCTGACGCTCCTGCTCCTGGCGGCGCAGCATTTCGCCAGCCAGTGCCAGGTAGGCCTTGGCGCCCACCGATGATTTGTCATAGTGCATAGCCGGGGCACCGAAACTCGGGGCCTCAGCCAGTCTAACGTTGCGGGGTATGATGGTGCGGTAGACTTTGTCGCCGAAGTGCTGTTTTAGCTGATCGGACACATCATTGGCCAGCCGGTTGCGGTGATCGAACATGGTGCGCAGCACCCCTTCGATCTTGAGCTCCGGATTGACCACGGCGGCCAGCTTGCTGATGGTGTCGACCAGGGCGGTGAGCCCCTCCAGCGCGTAATATTCGCACTGCATCGGCACCAGCACGGAGTCGGCGGCGGCCATGGCGTTCACGGTCAGCATGTTGAGAGAGGGCGGGCAGTCGATGAAGACATAGTCGTATTTGTCCCGCACCGAGGCCAGCGCATTGCGCAGGCGGATTTCGCGGGCGAAAAATTCCATCAGACGGATTTCGGCCGCGGTCACGTCGGCGTTGGCGGCGATCAGGTGATAACCCCCGGTGGTTTCGGGGATGATCACTTCGCTGATGGGGGCATCCTCGATCAGCAGCTCATAGGCGGTGCGCTCGACGTCATACTTGTCGACACCGCTGCCCATGGTGGCATTGCCCTGCGGATCCAGATCGATCACCAGCACCTTGCGCCGGGTGGCAGCCAGGGAGGCGGCCAGATTCACACAGGTGGTGGTTTTACCCACTCCACCCTTCTGGTTGGCTATGGCGATGACTTTTCCCACACGATCCCCTAAATGAAACTGCGACCCTATTCGGGCTGGATATGTTTGAATTCCAGCAGATGACGTTCGCCTTCCAGCTCCGGCACCCGCAACTCATGACAGGCTACCAGACGGATATTGGCAGGCAACTGGGCCAGCTCCTGCTCGGGATATTGCCCCTTGAGTGCGAGGAAGCAGCCCTGATCTGACGGCAGGTGGTGACACCAGCTCAGCATGTCCTCCAGCGAGGCAAATGCCCGACTCAGTACACCATCAAACCCCACCTCGGGTTGATACTCTTCAACCCGGGATTTGACCGGCGTCACATTGGTCAGACCCAGCTCCTGGATCACCTGACGGATGAAGTTGATCCGCTTGCCCAGACTGTCGAGCAGGACGAACTGCTTGTCCGGATTGACGATCGCCAGCGGCAATCCCGGCAGGCCGGGACCGGTCCCCACGTCGATGAAGCGCTCACCGTGCAAGTGGGGGCTTACCACCAGACTATCGAGGATATGCTTGACCAGCATGGCGTCCGGATCTCGCACCGAGGTGAGATTGTAAGCCTTGTTCCACTTGTGCAGCAACTCGACCAACTGCACCAGTTGGCTCTTTTGGGTTTCGGTGATAACAATTTCGGCCTGCTTGAGCAGGCCGTTCAATCTTTCCAACATGGGATTCCTCAGGCGGTTTTACGCAGCAGGCCGTGTTTTTTCAGGTGAACCAGCAGGATGGAGATGGCCGCCGGGGTAATGCCGGAGATACGGGAAGCCTGACCAATGGTCTGCGGCTTGGCATCGTTCAGCTTGGCTTTCACCTCGTTGGAGAGGCCGTTCACCTCGCGATAGTCCAGATCCAGCGGCAACAGGGTGTTCTCGTTGCGCAGCTGCTTTTCCACTTCATCGTGCTGACGCTCGATGTAACCGGCGTACTTGATCTGGATCTCAACCTGTTCGGCCGCGGCAGGATCGGTCACGGAGGGGCCGACACCTTCGATGGCCATCAGCGCATCATAGGTCACCTCGGGGCGACGCAGCAGCTCTTCCAGACTCTGTTCGCGGGTCAGCGGGGTGTTGACCAGGGCGTTGACCGCTTCCAGTGACGGATGTTGCGGGTGGATCCAGGTTGAACGCATGCGCTGACGCTCCAGCTCGACCTGTTCCATCTTGGCGTTGAATTTGCCCCAGCGCTCGTCATCCACCAGACCCAGCTCGCGACCAATGGCGGTCAGACGGATATCGGCGTTGTCTTCCCGCAGCAGCAGGCGGTATTCGGCGCGGCTGGTGAACATGCGGTAAGGCTCGCGGGTCCCCAGGGTAGAGAGATCGTCCATCATCACGCCCATGTAGGCCTGATCCCGACGCGGGTTCCAGGGATCCTTGTCCTGGGCACGCAGGGCGGCGTTCAGACCGGCCATCAGGCCTTGTGCCGCCGCTTCTTCGTAACCGGTCGTGCCGTTGATCTGGCCAGCGAAGAACAGGTTTGGAATGCACTTGCTCTCCATGTTGGCCTTGAGATCCCGCGGATCGAAGAAATCATATTCGATGGCATAGCCGGGGCGGGTGATGTGGGCGTTCTCGAAGCCACGCACGGAACGGACGATCTGCACCTGCACGTCAAACGGCAGGCTGGTGGAGATCCCGTTCGGATAGAGTTCGTGGGTGGTCAGGCCTTCCGGCTCGACGAATATCTGGTGTGCCGTCTTGTCGGCGAAACGGGTGATCTTGTCTTCGATCGACGGGCAGTAGCGCGGGCCGATCCCCTCGATCACCCCGGCGTACATGGGGCTGCGATCCAGGTTATTGCGGATCACCTCGTGGGTACGCTCGTTGGTGTGGGTGACGTAGCAGGGCACCTGACGGGGATGCTGGCTGGCATCGCCGATAAACGAGAAGACCGGACGCGGATCGTCGCCGTGCTGGGTCTGCATCACAGAGAAATCGACGCTGCGGGCATCGATGCGCGGCGGCGTACCGGTCTTGAGACGATCGATGCGCAGCGGCAGTTCACGCAGGCGCTGGGCCAGGGCGATCGAGGGAGGATCCCCGGCGCGGCCGCCCTTGTAGTTTTCCATCCCGATGTGGATCAACCCGTTCAGGAAGGTACCGACTGTCAGCACCACCGTCTTGCCGCTGATGCGGATCCCGCTCTGGGTGACCACACCGGCAACACGATCCCCGTCCATGATCAGATCGTCACAGGCCTGCTGGAAGATCTTCAGGTTCGGGTAGTTCTCCAGCATCTGGCGAACGACGGCCTTGTAGAGCAGGCGATCCGCCTGGGCACGAGTGGCTCGCACAGCCGGGCCCTTGGAGGAGTTAAGGGTGCGAAACTGGATCCCGCCAAGATCGATGGCACGTGCCATGATCCCGCCGAGTGCGTCAACTTCCCTGACCAGGTGTCCCTTGCCGATCCCGCCGATCGCCGGATTACAGGACATGTGTCCCAGCGTATCGATATTGTGGGTCAGCAACAGGGTGTTCATGCCCATACGGGCTGCCGCTGTTGCTGCTTCGGTTCCGGCATGACCGCCACCGACGACGATCACATCAAATTGTTCATGGTATTGCATTGGGATCACCTTGATCTGCACGCCTGAAGATCTTTATTTGCCTGGGCTAAAGGGCGGAACATTCTATCTGTTTCGCGTCCTGAGGGGAACGTCTACTTAACGTTCAGTATGAAGGGAGGATCCACTAATTAGATCTTAAGGATCTTTAGATCGATCTTTTACTGGATCTCTTATTAGGATCCGCCCTTTCTGTTGATAAGCACTTTTTGATCATAAAGATCATTAATTTAAGGACGATCCTAGCTTGTGGAAAAGCTTGGATCCTGGCCCGGTGAACGAGGGGATAACCAGGGCTTTTATACACAGAGGTCTGTCGGTCTGGATCTAATACATGGATAACTATAGGTTTTGCAGAGCTTTACACCGTAGTTATGCACATTATCCCTGGGCGTTGTGGGTAACCTTGTAGAACAACTCCCCCGGATCAATCTGTTAATAACATGGTGGATAGTCGATCTGGGGATAAGTGGGGAGATCAAGCTTTTTTTCAGGATCTCCCGCACGCTGATCAGGCGATCATCGTCATCCAGTCGCGGATCCACACTTCTGCGGCATCTTCGGGGATCTCGTGTTGGGTCACATCTATGTCGAGCCGCTCGCCGATCCGGCTGGCACCGCACTCGGTCAACAGTCGATCCAGCGTCTTGCCGCCCTGGCAAAAGGTGTCATAACTGCTGTCGCCAAGGGCGATCACGCCATATTTCAAGGCATTAAGATCCGGATGCTGCTCGGCAAGATCCTTGGCGAAGGGTTGCAGGTTATCGGGAACATCACCGGCACCGTGGGTCGAGGTGACCACCAGCAGGATGGATCCCGCATCATCCAGCACCTCTGCCAGCTTGGCCGGGTTGTGGATCCGGGTCTGGTGGCCAGCCTGTTCCAGCAGGTTGGCGACGTGGTCTGCGACATATTCGGCGGCGCCCAGCATGGAGCCGACGACGAGATTAAGTTTGGCCATGGAATGGATCCTGATTTCAGACAAAGAAACGGAAAGCCGGATTCTACCGCCAAAGGGTGTGGATAAATATGGATAAAGCTTGGGGATAATGGATCCAGTCAGATAATGCCGCCGGATCCATCCCATCGATCTTTTTTCTGCTTCTTTCTATTCCTCTTCATTTTCTTCTCCGCTTATGGCTCTCCTGGTGACTCCCATCCCCCGCAAAATCCTGTCAACGATGTAGTTAGATAGCAATGTAGATGCAAATGATTAGCAATTATTAAATCGATTCGATCACGGATTCTGTAGTAGGATTGCGCTGTTTTATTCGCCCATGGAACAGGGTGATGTCGTGACAAACGACCATGAATAACAATTAAAACAACATAACTCATTGATAAACGAGACTTTAATATGATTGCGCAAAAATACACTACAGGACCCGGCAAGAAGGGCGCCTTCGGCGTGCTTTCGCTCTCCGGTTTGCTCGTCTCCCTGCCGCTGATGGCCGAACAAACCACCGCTGAGCTGCCCAAAGCCAGCGAAACCATGGTGGTGACCGGTACGGCCATGAAGGTGGAAGTGCCGATGGCCGAGACGCCTCGCGCCGTCTCCGTGGTTAATCGCGAGGAGCTGGATCAGCACGCCGTGTTGCAGCTGGATGAAGCGATTCGCTACCGTTCCGGCGTATTGACCGGCCTCTATGGCTCAGACAACAACACCGACTGGTTCAAGGTGCGTGGCTTCGATGCCGCCTCTTATCTGGATGGCAACCGGTTGTTTGGCACCGGCTACTACGTCTGGACTCCGGAACCGTTTGGTCTGGAGAGTGTGGAAGTGCTGAAGGGGCCAGCCTCGATCCTTTACGGTGAGGCACCTCCGGGCGGGGTGATCAATGCCATCAGCAAGCGACCGACTGCCAAGCCACAAGGGCAGCTGGACCTGCAGCTTGGCAGCCGGGATCATCGTCAGGTCGCGGTGGATGTCTCTGATGCGCTCTCCGACAGCAGCCGCTACCGCATGGTCGCACTCTACAAAGAGCGCGATGGGGTGCTCACCGGTACCTACAACGATCGGGTTTATTTGGCGCCGAGCGTCACCTTTGATCTCTCGGATCGTACCAGCCTGACCCTGCTGGCCAGTTTCCTGCACGACGAAGGGGTCCCGACCAACGGCTTCTTCCCGGTCTATGGCACCCTGAACACCTCGGGCGGCCAGATTGATCCCTCCACCAACCTGAGCCAGCCGGATTACGATCGCAACCGCAATACCCAGATCTCCACCGGTTACGAGCTCGCCCACCAGCTCAACCAGACCTGGGAGTTCAAGCAGAACGTCCGCTTCAACTACAACGATCTGCTGCTGCGCCAGACCTATATCTTCCCGACCTATGAAGGCACGACTGCCTATCGCGGTTTGGTTTACCGCGATGGCAATACCAAGAGTACCACCATGGATAACCAGATGGTGGGCTACTGGAACACCGACAGCACCGAGCAGACCTTGCTGTTGGGGGTGGATCTGCAGCGTCACGTCAATGAAGGGGTCGAGGCCGACAACTACGGCATGGGCTCCATCAATACCATGAACCCCGATTACAGCGGCTTCCCCGGTTTTGACGAGTCGACCGCCACTCACCAGAAGAGCACCAAGGGCCAGAGCGGTCTCTATGCCCAGCACCAGATCCGCTGGGACGATCGCTGGTTGCTGACTGCCGGTGGCCGTTTCGACTATGTGGAGACCCACAACACCAATACCAGCAAGGACCAGCGCCAGTACGATCACGAGCTCTCCCTGTCGGGCAGCCTGATGTATCTGGCCGACAACGGCCTCTCTCCCTACTTTGCCTATGCCGAGTCGTTCGAGGTGTTGCCGGGGATCGACCCCAACACCAAGAGTTCCTACAAGCCACTCAAGGGTAAGCTCTACGAGACCGGCGTGAAGTATGCGCCAGCCTTCCTCGACGGTTACATCAATCTGGCGCTGTTCGATCTGGCCCAGACCAACTCGCTGGTCTCTACCGGTTCCGGCCAGCAGACCCAGGCGGGTGAAGTGACCTCTCAGGGGATTGAGCTGGAAGGGAGTGTGCAGGTGACCGATGCACTGCGTCTGACCGCTGCTTATACCTACACCGATGCCAAAACCAACGACACCGGCAGTGGCGATCGCCGTGCCAGCCTGATCCCGCGCCACATCGCCTCCTTCTGGGGCAACTACAAGGTGCAGCAAGGGGTGGCTTCCGGTCTGGATCTGGGTACCGGTGTGCGTTATGTCGGTTCCAGCGTGGGTATTGGCGCCGTGAATGCGGACTATACCCCCATCTACGGCTCTGCCGAGGTGCCGGCCCATACCGTCTGGGATGCGATGATCGGGTATGACTTTGCCAAGAACTGGCGTGCCCAGCTCAACGTCAACAACCTGCTGGGTGAAACCTATGTGGCCAGTTGTGACTACTACTGCTACTACGGCGAGCCGCGCAGCGTAGTGGGTAGCATCAACTACCGCTGGTAATCGAAGTCGGGCGGGAACCGGGTTCCCGCCCTTCTTTTCACCTGCAGTTGTTTTGATCTCTCTGGAATACCGGTCCGTTATGGAACTCTTGTCTCTGGTTTATCGCCAATATCGTTGGCCCTTTATTGCCATTACCCTGCTCAGTCTGCTCAGTGCCGTCAGCGGGATTGGCGTCATTGCCTTTATCAATCAGTCTCTTATCGAATCTATAGGTGATCCGCTGCCGATCCTCGGTCAGCTGATCGGCCTGATTGTGCTGCTGCTGGTGATCACACTCGGATCTCAGCTGGCCCTGACCACTCTCGGTCACCATTTTGTCTACCGGTTGCGTGGCCGTCTGCTCAAGCAACTGCTGGATACCGATGTCGCCCGCATCCGCCAGATTGGTCAGGGGCCGCTGCTGGCCTCCCTCTCCAGCGATATCGGACAGATCACCATTGCCTTCGTGCGCCTGCCTGAGCTGGTGCAGGGGTTGGTGCTCACGCTGGGTTCTGCCCTTTACCTCGGCTGGCTCTCTCCTGCGTTGCTCGGGGTGACTGCGCTCTGGGTCACAGTCACCATGGTGGTGGGCTGGCTGCTGGTGAACCGTGTTTATCGCCATCTCTCCCACATGCGTCAGGCCGAAGATCGGCTCTATCAGAACTATCAGGCCATCATCGCCGGCAGCAAGGAGCTGGCGCTTAACCGCGAGCGGGCTCACTTCGTTTACCACCAGCTCTATGAGCAAAATGCCCGTGACTACCGCCAGCAGATCATTCGCGCCGACACCTATCACCTGAGCGCGGTGAACTGGTCGAATATCATGATGCTGGGGGCGATCGGTCTGGTCTTCTTTCTGGCCAACGGCCTTGGCTGGGCCAATACCAATGTGGCGGCTACCTTTGCGCTGACCCTGCTGTTCCTGCGCACCCCGCTGTTGCAGGGGATTGGCGCCCTGCCGACCCTGCTTGCCGCTCAGGTGGCGTTCGACAAGATCGCCGCCCTCAATCTGGCCGAGCCGGATGCGGACTTCCCGCTGCCGCCCGCCATCCGCCCCTGGCAGCGTATCGAGTTGGAGCAGGTGAGCTTTCACTATCAGGGGGAGGGCTGTTTTGCCGTTGGCCCCATCGATCTGGTCATCGAAAAGGGCGAGCAGATCTTCATCATCGGCGGCAATGGCTCCGGCAAGTCGACGCTGGCCATGCTGCTGACCGGCCTTTACCAGCCGGTATCGGGCCGGATCCTGCTGGATGGTGAGCCGATCGCCGATCGCAACGGCTATCTGGCGCTCTTCTCCGCCATATTCACCGACTATCACCTGTTCCAGCACCTGTTGGGGCCGGAACCCAAGGATGAGCTGGTGGCCGAGTGGCTGGAGCGGCTGCAGATGGGCAGCAAGCTCACCATCGAGGATGGCTTTATCGCCGATATAGAGCTCTCCCAGGGGCAGCGCAAGCGGGTCGCCCTGCTGCTGGCGCTGGCCGAGCAGCGCGAGGTGATGCTGTTTGACGAGTGGGCTGCGGATCAGGATCCCCAGTTCCGCCGCATCTTCTATCAGCTGCTGTTGCCGCGCCTCAAGGAGATGGGCAAGACGGTGATTGCCATCAGTCACGACGATCACTACTTCCCGCTGGCCGATCGCCTGCTGGAGATGCGTCAGGGCCAGCTCACTGAGCTGAACGGCGCGCGCCGTGCCGCAGTGAGCCGCGATGCGATCGCCCATCTGGATTGCGAGGTGCCGGCTTGATGCCGGCACTGATGAGACTGGCGGCAAGCCAGCACAGGAATTGCTTATGTTCGAGATGAAATCAGCCAGCTTCACGGTCAATGACCGCACGCTGCTGCACCCCACCGACCTGCGTTTCGAGCAGGGACAGGTCTATGGCCTCATCGGCCACAATGGGTCGGGCAAATCGACCCTGCTCAAGCTGCTGGCACGCCAGCAACCCCTCAGCGACGGCGAGATCCTGTTCGATGGCAAGCCGCTGCCCGACTGGGGCAATCGGGAGTTTGCCCGTCAGGTGGCCTATCTGCCCCAGCATCTGCCGAGCGCCGAGAATCTGCTCGGGCGGGAGCTGGTGGAGATGGGCCGCTACCCCTGGCGCGGCCTGCTGGGCCGGATGGGGGCGGAGGATCACCGTCAGGTCGATCGGGCCATCGCCCTTACCCATACCGAACGCTTTGCCGATCGGCTGGTGGATACCCTCTCCGGCGGCGAGCGGGGCCGGGTCTGGCTGGCGATGCTGCTGGCGCAGGAGAGCCGGTTCATCCTGCTGGACGAGCCGCTGGCCGCGCTGGATGTGGCCCATCAGGTGGAGGTGCTGACGCTCGTCAAGCAGTTGAGCCGTCAGCTGAACCTCGGGGTCATCATCGTCATTCACGACATCAATATGGCATCCCGCTTCTGCGATCGGCTGGTGGCACTGCACTCCGGCCGCCTGCTTACCTACGGCGAGCCTGAGGGGATCATGACCAGCGAGACCCTTCACGCCATCTATGGCATTCCGATGGAGGTCATTCGCCACCCGGCTCATGCTCATCCCATCGCCATCGTCTGACCGGGGGCATCCTTGAACCGTTTATTGAAGAAGATAGCGCCCTGCCTTATCAGCCTGCTGCTGCCATTTGTGGCGCAGGCCGACACATCCCCGATCGCTTCTGCGCCGCCACCCCGTATCGCCACCGTCGACTGGACCATAGCCGAGACCCTGTTGGCACTCGGGGTGACCCCGTTGGCGGTGGGGGATGCAGGCCCCTATCAGGCCTGGGTCGGCGAGCCACGGCTACCCGCCGGGGTGGTGGATATCGGCCTGCGCACCCAGCCCAACCGCGAGCTGCTGGCGGAGCTCAAACCCGACCGCATCCTCATCTCGCCGCTGGCGGCCCCGCTGGCGCCAACTCTTTCCCGCATCGCGCCGGTGAGCACCATCGCCCTCTATGATGGGCAAACCGATCTGTGGCAGCGGCTGCACGAGGTGACCCTGACCCTCGCCCGCATGGTGGGCAAAACCGTCGAGGGAGAACGGCTGCTGGCGGGACTGGATCGGGATCTCGCCAGTATGAAGGCCGGATTGCCTGCGGATCTGCCGCCCCTGCTGGTGGTGCAGTTTATCGATGAGCGCCATGTGCGGGTGTTTGGTCGCCACAGCCTGTTCGATGCGGTGATGACGCGCCTCGGGCTGCGTAATGGCTGGCAGGAGCAGACCAATGACTGGGGTTTCTCGGTGGTCAGCATCGAGCAGTTTATGACCTTGCCAACCGCGCGGCTGGTGGTGGTCGATCCCATTCCGGTCGGGGTGAGCGAACGGCTGCAGGAACATGGGCTGTGGCACCATCTGCCGCTGGTACGGCAGGCGCCCGTGCTGCATCTGCCTGCGGTCTGGAGTTTTGGCGGCGTATTGGCCGCCCGCCGTTTCGCCGGTCTGCTCAGCGATGCATTGTTGCAAGATGTCGAGCGTATGGAGGCTAGCCGATGAAGCGACTGCTCACATCGCCGCTGCTGCGGCCGGTCTCGATCCTGCTGGGGTTGACCCTCTTGCTCGCGTATTGGGAGCTGGCTCGCCAGCTGCCCGGTGCGCTCTGGTGGCAGAGCCTCTTCGCCCCCAATCTGAATGACGTCAGCCAAGCAGTGGTGCATTTCAGCTGGCTGCCCCGCTTGGCGGTCACCCTGCTGGCCGGGGCGGCGCTCGGGCTGGCGGGCACCCTGATGCAGCAGGTGCTGCGCAACCCGCTCGCGTCACCGACCACCTTGGGGGTGGCCTCCGGTGCCCAACTGGCGCTGATGATGGTGACCCTGTTTGCCCCCTCCTGGTTGCTGTTGGGGCGGGAGTGGATCGCCATGGCCGGTGGCAGCCTCGCGATGGCACTGGTGTTTGCCCTGGCCTGGCGTCGCCAGCTCAATCCGGTGGTCATCGTCTTTGCCGGGTTGGTGATCAACCTCTATCTGGCGGCCATCAGCATGGGGCTCTTGCTGTTTTTTCAGGAGGAGCTGAAAGGCTTGCTGGTGTGGGGCAGTGGCTCGCTGGTGCAGAACAGCTGGAGCGGGGTGAGTTACTTGTTACCCCGCCTGCTGGCAGCCGCTGTGCTGGCCGTTGTGCTGGTGCGCCCGCTGGCGGTGCTGGAGCTGGATGATGCCAGCGCCCGCAGTCTGGGGGTCTCCCTGCAGCATCTGCGTTTTGCCGGACTGGGACTGGCGGTGTTTGTCACCGCTTGCGTGGTGAGCGTGGTGGGGCTGATCGGCTTTATCGGGTTGGCGGCGCCCGCCATGGTGCGGCTGCTCGGGATCCGCCAGCTCGGCCAGCGGCTGCTGTGGGCACCGATCCTCGGCGCCCTGCTGCTGGCGGCGACCGATCTGCTGCTGCAGAGTCTGAGCCGCTTCTGGCCGGTATTGATCCCCACCGGCGCAATGACCGCCCTGCTGGGGGCGCCGCTGCTGCTCTGGTTGATCCCGCGCCTGGGCATCAAGTCGGGTGCGCCTAAGTCAAACGCCGGCCTGCTGGTGGCTCGCCATCCGGTACCGGCTCGCCTGATCGGCCTGTTGCTGGTCGGGTTGATGCTGGCCGTGGTCGCCTCCCTGCTGTTTGGTCAGGGAATGACAGGCTGGAGCTGGCCGAGCTGGCTCCGCTGGCAGGCCCAGCTGGAGTGGCGACTGCCGCGCACACTGGTGGCGGGGGCTGCTGGCGTGCTGCTGGCGCTGGCGGGCACCCTGTTGCAGCGGGTCAGCAACAACCCGATGGCGAGCCCGGAGTTGCTGGGGGTGAGCGGCGGCACCTTTATGGGGGTGATAGCGACGGCGCTGTTGCTGCCTGCATTGCCCCTGCCGCTGATGCTGGTCGGTGGCCTGTTCGGTGCCTTCGCTTGTCTCTTGCTGCTGGTGCTGGTCAATCGCAAGCACGGCTTCCAGCCGGAGCGGATCCTGCTCTCAGGTATCGCCATCACAGCGTTGTTTGAGCCGCTGCAGGCCATCGCGCTGGCCAACGGTGACCTGCGGGTGCAGCAACTGCTCTCCTGGATGTCCGGCTCCACCTATTACGTCACCCTGCCGGTGGCCTATGGGCTGGTGGGGCTGGCGCTGTTGATGCTGGCCGCCTGCCTGCTGGTGAGTCGTTGGCTCGATCTGCTACCGATGGGGAGTGCTGTAGCGACTGCGCTTGGCATTCGCCTCAACCGTGCCCAGCTCGCCATCTTGCTGCTGGTGGCCGTGCTCACCGCCAGTGCCACCCTGGTGGTGGGGCCGCTCTCCTTCGTCGGTCTGTTGGCGCCACATATGGCCAAGCTGATGGGGCTGGTGCGGGCACGCTGGCACCTGCTTGGGGCCGCCGCTTCCGGCGCCCTGTTGATGGTATCGGCGGACTGGGTCGGTCAGCAGATCCTCTTCCCGCAGGAGGTGCCGGTCGGGCTGGTCTCCACCTTGTTAGGGGGCGCTTACTTCATGTGGTGCCTGCGCCGCCTCTAGGTTTGTGGACAAAAAATAGACAATAAAAAGCCCGGGATGAACCCCAATGCTGTTCACTTAAGCGGAGCCGCATTGCGATCTACCGGAAAGCGGGTCTTTGATATCTTCACCGCCCTGGGTCTCGATGGCCTGGGGCGTTTTTCTATGAACATGACGCCTATGCTCCCCCGCAACTCCGCCAACCTCCGTGGGGTATGGGCTGGCGATATCGCGCCCGCCATCACTGCCATCTGGTTCGCGATGAACTGACAGGCAAACTTGAAGCTCACCTCATTGGGCGCTCGCTGATGAGCTACGGCGGCCTGGCTCGCCTCCCGCCTGACCAGATTGTATCCAAGCAGCAAACCCCACTGTTCCTGATAAACCAAGTCCACTTTCTTGCTTCTCAGTGTGATGGCGTTGTGCTGCATCGCACTTTTGATATCCCGGTATCCCAACTCGATTTCCCAGCGCTCGTGGTACAGGGTCGCCACCTGCGCTGCGCTGAATCGGGTTACGGGCAGGGAGGTAAAGACCGTTTTCTCCTTGCCTGCCACCTCGTAGGTCACTGCGCGAACTTGCCAGTGCGTCGGCAACGCCGGGTTTTTCTTGCGTGCCTGAGGCGAGACCGTCATTTGCAACAGACGGTCACCGTCGCCATAGCGCTCCAGTTCCGTGTATACCAGCCCCTTGCGTTCCGGGATGAGCCAGTGACGGTCGGTGTCTTCGGCCTGAATTCGTAGCAACAGGTCGGCACCGAAGAAACCTTTATCCAGCAGGGTCACCGACTTGTCCGGCAATGAGTGAATGAACTCACTGGCCAGGGGGATTTCCCCTTTGCGATACGGGCTGATGGCCGCGTTGGCAATGACATGCGAGCGGACATTCATCAGCGTGACCAGCCGCAGCATTGGATAGGGTGTCTGCCGGTTGGTTGACGTGTTACCCGAACCGAAATGCGCCCTGAGTTCAGGCATATCCTGGGTACGAAACAGGGCTCCATCGATGGCAAAGACCTGTAAACCGTGCCACTGGTCTTCAGGATAACGTTCCCGTCCCCACACATCGGCACACTGCTTGAACAGCCACTCGAGCGGCTGTTTGCCGAGCCGCTGACGGGCTTGAGACAGGGCACTGTCCGCGAGCAAGGCGTCATTGGCCAACCCGTCTGCACAGATATTGAGGCGCCGAGCGACCTCGGAGATGGGCTCATTACGGAAAAAGGCCATCCCCACGACGAGCCACAAGACCATATCAGAAGGTAAGCGGCGTCGGCGGATAGTGGCCTTTTCAGACAAGGCGGCAGCGGCAGTAATCCATTCGTCGGGAATATGGTCGGCAAAAATTGCCAGCCGAGCCAGCATGTCGCCAGATGTCTCAACAACATCGCTCAGGTCGTTTGCAATAGACATAAAAAAATCCGGAACCAGTGATTGGTTCCGGATTGTCCTACAGCAGAAGGATCGGTCAATGGATCCTTAACTGATCAGCATTGCGGGATGAACCCGGGCTTCAGATTGCTGACAAAGCCAAAATCGTCATCGTAACGCATTGATTTTACTTGATGAGAAAACCCTGTTTTTCTGAAATTAGGGGGTTTTTCAATAGTCTGAAGCCCGGGATGAACCCGGGCTTTTTATTGTTTGCCGAACCGGCTTACTTGCCGATGCAGAATGTAAATAATTTATTATCTTCAATATGTTAGTGACTTTTCGGGGGCCACTTGGGGTAAAAGTAACTAAAACAGCATATTGAGAGGCCGCTCACGGGTTTCTGCCATCGTGCAGCGTTCCCACATAGTCCATTCTCGATCGTGCAGCCTTCCCATATGAATCAACGCGATGCCACCACACGCAGTCAAAGCCGCCTTTTAAGTGAGTTTTGAACATATTTTGAACCGACTATAGCACCGTCCGGAACCTGGAAAGCCGCTTTACTCTTCGAACCGTGCAAGTTTCCCATAGGTAGTTTGGCTAACCGTGCAGTCATCCCACATACCGCCATTTTAATCCCAGCCCTTTATCAGCCTGGCTGAGCGGGCTTTTAGGCCCTCTAGAATGGTGCTGCTGATGGTATCGGGGAAGCCTGCTGGCAATTGCTGTGTAACGCGCTCAATAACATCATCAACGGAGTTGGCCAGTTCTGTCAGGATCTCTTCCATAGCAGAACGCTCAAATCCCACAGCTTTCGCCGTTTGGAAGAAATGACGCGGGAATATCTGCTCAATGGCGTACTTCTTTCCCTTGCTGCTTGCTAGGCCCATAGCGAGCTTGGCGTCCCTTCGGTTGAGGCCTCGGCCGCCAAATACTGGATAGACAGATAGGATGTCGTAAAAAGGGGTCAGGCGAAAACGCCCTTCCGGCTCAATAAAGACCGAGAAGTTTTTTGCATGGCCATCGGTGGCCGCCAGCAGCCAGAACAGGACCTGAGATTTCATGAATAGGTAGCGATCCTGTTCTGGTGTCGCAGAGCCCAGCAAGGTTTTCATGATGTCAGTGATCCCCGGTCCTCCATGGTTCTCGTATTTCCGTGCTGACGGAACATTCAATACCTGACAGAAATCTTCTTGGGGAAGGCGCATGATCCAACTGCGATCGGCAGCGTAACGTCTGTCGAAGCGTTCCACAGCCAGTGCTTTGACCTGGCCAACCTGCATCATGAAGCAGTGAGGTACGGGTAGACCAAACTCCTTGGCAATCAGAGTGCAGAGATATTCGTTTTCTACGCTCTGGGAGAGGTCTATCGAGTAGGAGTGGCTTTCAATCTTGCCGATAGGGAGTTTGATTATGTGGGTTGTCGGCGTTGCATTGAGTGGCAAGTACCAACGGCCATCGAGATAGAGCAGTGCAGTCTTTTCTTGCGCCCCGGCGATAGAGATCCGGAACTCCTCTTGCTCCCTGACCATCCCCAAAGGGATTCCTGATTTGTAGCTGGTCAGGATCTGCTCGAGCTCGTCATCGGAAAGTGCCTTGTAGTCGATTCGCCTGACATCTGGAACATCGTGCCCTTCGGTAACCAGCTGTAATGCCCCTACGCTATCCTGGCCAATGCAACTGAGCAGATCGAAGGGCTGGGTTGATGCCGCTTGATAGCGTGCTACAACCCTGTTTCTCACCTCCGTATTATCTGGCAGCAGGTTGTCGAAGAAGTTATAGGCTTCATCGCCCCGGTAGGTCTGATGGCGCAATGGCATGGAGAGTGAGATCGGACGGCTGCCCGGTTGTGCTAGCCATGACTCATGGTACTGAAAATGATGGGCGCCGCTGGTAGTTTTGGTGAATGTGCCTACCCGATAGCCGTTCATATAGACAGCCAGATTGGCCATTACCACTCCTCCTTCCAGCCCGATGCCGGACTCTCGGATGACTCATTGCGGGGTTTGATATCCACTGACAACTCGAGTGCCGCGAGGATCTTGAACAGGGTCTCCAGCTTGGTGGACTCAGGGTTGAGCTCGAAGCTGGAGACTGTGTCTTGCCTAATCCCTACTTTCTCGGCCACTTTGCCTTGAGAGAGCTTTTGAGAAAGCCTGGCATCCTTGATACAGGCGCTCAGCTGCTTGGCGCTGGTTACTTTCATGATTCGACAACCTGGTAGCGTGCCTTCTTCCAATTTACACGCTATGGCAGGTATATCAATATTTACCTGTTATAGGAGGTAAATGTAACTTACACGCTGTAGGCGGTATCTAACATTTATCCCCTATAGCGGGTAAGAGAACAGCAGACGGGGAGATTACCAAGCCATGGGGTAAAGAACTGCCGCGCTACGCTTGGCTGCTGGCTTGTTCGGTGAGTCGAAAAGATGACTCACCTCAAAGCCCAGCTTCTGTAGATTTCCTCCTTTGGCATCCCATTCAGCAGATCAGGAATGGTGAGCAACGTCGCTTAAATACTCAAATACAACTCAAAAGCGACTTTGTGATGACGGATCACACTTAAAGTTTGTGCTGTCAGATCAAAAGGCTATCGAAAGGTTGTGTTTCGATCGTCATGTGGTGGTTCTAAAAAGGTATACCCCATTAAAACCACTTAATACCCTCTCGAAAATCATATTGAAACCACTTATATTGTGTCGTTTTCAGAAGACGGCTGCACTGAACGTCAGAAGCCGACTGCACTATAGCAGCGGAGGGGTTGGATCCATCAGGCAACGACGGGCTGCTGCCGGCCATCAGCGGACGCAGGGAGGACTTTCCGCAACCGGCCGTTCGATGCGGCACCGATGGCCTTCGCGCAGGGGTAGTGAATCCGCCAGGATTGACTTGCGCTGCCCTACCTCTCACTAGTGAGGGGCGGCAGCGCATCAAGCGGTGAGCGCACTCCGGCACCGCCAACTTTCAGCACATGCGTGTAAATCATCGTCGTAGAGACGTCGGAATGGCCGAGCAGATCCTGCACGGTTCGAATGTCGTAACCGCTGCGGAGCAAGGCCGTCGCGAACGAGTGGCGGAGGGTGTGCGGTGTGGCGGGCTTCGTGATGCCTGCTTGTTCTACGGCACGTTTGAAGGCGCGCTGAAAGGTCTGGTCATACATGTGATGGCGACGCACGACACCGCTCCGTGGATCGGTCGAATGCGTGTGCTGCGCAAAAACCCAGAACCACGGCCAGGAATGCCCGGCGCGCGGATACTTCCGCTCAAGGGCGTCGGGAAGCGCAACGCCGCTGCGGCCCTCGGCCTGGTCCTTCAGCCACCATGCCCGTGCACGCGACAGCTGCTCGCGCAGGCTGGGTGCCAGCTCTCGGGTAACATCAAGGCCCGATCCTTGGAGCCCTTGCCCTCCCGCACGATGATCGTGCCGTGATCGAAATCCAGATCCTTGACCCGCAGTTGCAAACCCTCACTGATCCGCATGCCCGTTCCATACAGAAGCTGGGCGAACAAACGATGCTCGCCTTCCAGAAAACCGAGGATGCGAACCACTTCATCCGGGGTCAGCACCACCGGCAAGCGCCGCGACGGCCGAGGTCTTCCGATCTCCTGAAGCCAGGGCAGATCCGTGCACAGCACCTTGCCGTAGAAGAACAGCAAGGCCGCCAATGCCTGACGATGCGTGGAGACCGAAACCTTGCGCTCGTTCGCCAGCCAGGACAGAAATGCCTCGACTTCGCTGCTGCCCAAGGTTGCCGGGTGACGCACACCGTGGAAACGGATGAAGGCACGAACCCAGTGGACATAAGCCTGTTCGGTTCGTAAGCTGTAATGCAAGTAGCGTATGCGCTCACGCAACTGGTCCAGAACCTTGACCGAACGCAGCGGTGGTAACGGCGCAGTGGCGGTTTTCATGGCTTGTTATGACTGTTTTTTTGTACAGTCTATGCCTCGGGCATCCAAGCAGCAAGCGCGTTACGCCGTGGGTCGATGTTTGATGTTATGGAGCAGCAACGATGTTACGCAGCAGGGCAGTCGCCCTAAAACAAAGTTAGCCATATGAACTCGGAATCAGTACGCATTTATCTCGTTGCTGCGATGGGAGCCAATCGGGTTATTGGCAATGGTCCTAATATCCCCTGGAAAATTCCGGGTGAGCAGAAGATTTTTCGCAGACTCACTGAGGGAAAAGTCGTTGTCATGGGGCGAAAGACCTTTGAGTCTATCGGCAAGCCTCTACCGAACCGTCACACATTGGTAATCTCACGCCAAGCTAACTACCGCGCCACTGGCTGCGTAGTTGTTTCAACGCTGTCGCACGCTATCGCTTTGGCATCCGAACTCGGCAATGAACTCTACGTCGCGGGCGGAGCTGAGATATACACTCTGGCACTACCTCACGCCCACGGCGTGTTTCTATCTGAGGTACATCAAACCTTCGAGGGTGACGCCTTCTTCCCAATGCTCAACGAAACAGAATTCGAGCTTGTCTCAACCGAAACCATTCAAGCTGTAATTCCGTACACCCACTCCGTTTATGCGCGTCGAAACGGCTAACCATTCCGTCAACGGGACGCCAAAATGCTGCGCATTTTGGTTCCCTCCGCTGCGCTCCGGCTCTCGTTACGTCCAACGTTAGCACCACTGAAACCCAGCTTTATTTAGCTCATGTTTATTCAAACGGCATTTAGCTTTTCAGGCGTTATTCAGTGCCTGTTTTGCCTTTTTTCCGGGCTTCGCCTGCATGGGCTGCGCAGGTTTTCAGTCTTTTTGGCCTCTAGCCCTTGCGTAGCAAGCGCAAGCAGCTATCGTTTTTGCAGTGCTGTGCCGCCTCGGTGGCGCAGCGTTTTTTCACGGTTAGCGCCCGTCGCCAAATTCAAGTTATCCGTTTTGGCTTCTGGTTCTAACATTTCGGTCAAGCCGACCCGCATTCTGCGGTCGGCTTACCTCGCCCGTTAGACATCATGAGGGAAGCGGTGACCATCGAAATTTCGAACCAACTATCAGAGGTGCTAAGCGTCATTGAGCGCCATCTGGAATCAACGTTGCTGGCCGTGCATTTGTACGGCTCCGCAGTGGATGGCGGCCTGAAGCCATACAGCGATATTGATTTGTTGGTTACTGTGGCCGTAAAGCTTGATGAAACGACGCGGCGAGCATTGCTCAATGATCTTATGGAGGCTTCGGCTTTCCCTGGCGAGAGCGAGACGCTCCGCGCTATAGAAGTCACCCTTGTCGTGCATGACGACATCATCCCGTGGCGTTATCCGGCTAAGCGCGAGCTGCAATTTGGAGAATGGCAGCGCAATGACATTCTTGCGGGTATCTTCGAGCCAGCCATGATCGACATTGATCTAGCTATCCTGCTTACAAAAGCAAGAGAACATAGCGTTGCCTTGGTAGGTCCGGCAGCGGAGGAATTCTTTGACCCGGTTCCTGAACAGGATCTATTCGAGGCGCTGAGGGAAACCTTGAAGCTATGGAACTCGCAGCCCGACTGGGCCGGCGATGAGCGAAATGTAGTGCTTACGTTGTCCCGCATTTGGTACAGCGCAATAACCGGCAAAATCGCGCCGAAGGATGTCGCTGCCGACTGGGCAATAAAACGCCTACCTGCCCAGTATCAGCCCGTCTTACTTGAAGCTAAGCAAGCTTATCTGGGACAAAAAGAAGATCACTTGGCCTCACGCGCAGATCACTTGGAAGAATTTATTCGCTTTGTGAAAGGCGAGATCATCAAGTCAGTTGGTAAATGATGTCTAACAATTCGTTCAAGCCGACCGCGCTACGCGCGGCGGCTTAACTCCGGCGTTAGATGCACTAAGCACATAATTGCTCACAGCCAAACTATCAGGTCAAGTCTGCTTTTATTATTTTTAAGCGTGCATAATAAGCCCTACACAAATTGGGAGATATATCATGAAAGGCTGGCTTTTTCTTGTTATCGCAATAGTTGGCGAAGTAATCGCAACATCCGCATTAAAATCTAGCGAGGGCTTTACTAAGCTTGCCCCTTCCGCCGTTGTCATAATCGGTTATGGCATCGCATTTTATTTTCTTTCTCTGGTTCTGAAATCCATCCCTGTCGGTGTTGCTTATGCAGTCTGGTCGGGACTCGGCGTCGTCATAATTACAGCCATTGCCTGGTTGCTTCATGGGCAAAAGCTTGATGCGTGGGGCTTTGTAGGTATGGGGCTCATAATTGCTGCCTTTTTGCTCGCCCGATCCCCATCGTGGAAGTCGCTGCGGAGGCCGACGCCATGGTGACGGTGTTCGGCATTCTGAATCTCACCGAGGACTCCTTCTTCGATGAGAGCCGGCGGCTAGACCCCGCCGGCGCTGTCACCGCGGCGATCGAAATGCTGCGAGTCGGATCAGACGTCGTGGATGTCGGACCGGCCGCCAGCCATCCGGACGCGAGGCCTGTATCGCCGGCCGATGAGATCAGACGTATTGCGCCGCTCTTAGACGCCCTGTCCGATCAGATGCACCGTGTTTCAATCGACAGCTTCCAACCGGAAACCCAGCGCTATGCGCTCAAGCGCGGCGTGGGCTACCTGAACGATATCCAAGGATTTCCTGACCCTGCGCTCTATCCCGATATTGCTGAGGCGGACTGCAGGCTGGTGGTTATGCACTCAGCGCAGCGGGATGGCATCGCCACCCGCACCGGTCACCTTCGACCCGAAGACGCGCTCGACGAGATTGTGCGGTTCTTCGAGGCGCGGGTTTCCGCCTTGCGACGGAGCGGGGTCGCTGCCGACCGGCTCATCCTCGATCCGGGGATGGGATTTTTCTTGAGCCCCGCACCGGAAACATCGCTGCACGTGCTGTCGAACCTTCAAAAGCTGAAGTCGGCGTTGGGGCTTCCGCTATTGGTCTCGGTGTCGCGGAAATCCTTCTTGGGCGCCACCGTTGGCCTTCCTGTAAAGGATCTGGGTCCAGCGAGCCTTGCGGCGGAACTTCACGCGATCGGCAATGGCGCTGACTACGTCCGCACCCACGCGCCTGGAGATCTGCGAAGCGCAATCACCTTCTCGGAAACCCTCGCGAAATTTCGCAGTCGCGACGCCAGAGACCGAGGGTTAGATCATGCCTAGCATTCACCTTCCGGCCGCCCGCTAGCGGACCCTGGTCAGGTTCCGCGAAGGTGGGCGCAGACATGCTGGGCTCGTCAGGATCAAACTGCACTATGAGGCGGCGGTTCATACCGCGCCAGGGGAGCGAATGGACAGCGAGGAGCCTCCGAACGTTCGGGTCGCCTGCTCGGGTGATATCGACGAGGTTGTGCGGCTGATGCACGACGCTGCGGCGTGGATGTCCGCCAAGGGAACGCCCGCCTGGGACGTCGCGCGGATCGACCGGACATTCGCGGAGACCTTCGTCCTGAGATCCGAGCTCCTAGGGATCGCCTCAGAAAACGGAAAATAAAGCACGCTAAGCCGTAAGTAAGCGTGCTCCTGTGAAAGCCACAGCTAAAACTGCGTAGTACACATAGAGGTATTTTTTTCTAGATTTATATCGAATTTCGTTATCGAATTTCGCTTATTATTGATCAACTCGTTGCAGATCATGAAGGCGAAAGTATGACGAATAACCCTACCGATGACAGCAGACCATGGTCGGTCTTTCTTATTTTTCTGCGGCTTGGATTGACATCTTTTGGCGGCCCCATTGCGCACTTGGGCTACTTCCGCGCCGAATTTGTCACACGGCGGCGCTGGCTCTCCGAACGGAGCTATGCTGACTTGGTCGCGCTTTGTCAGTTCTTGCCAGGGCCTGCAAGCAGCCAGGTCGGCATAGCGGTAGGACTGTCTCGGGCTGGATACAGCGGGGCGCTGGCTGCTTGGGCTGGCTTCACGCTGCCGTCTGCCATAGCCTTGATCCTTTTTGCGCTCGGCATCTCCAGCTATGGCGATTACGTCTCGCAGGGCGCGTTGCATGGCTTAAAAGTGGTGGCTGTGGCCGTGGTCGCTCAAGCAGTATGGGGCATGGCGCGTAACCTATGCACGGATGGGCTGCGAGTCACCATCATGGCAATTGCTACCTGCGTCGTTTTACTTGTGCCGTCCGCGTGGGGACAGGTTGGCGTGATTGCTATCGCAGGCATCGCAGGCCGGTTATTGTTCAAGCCAGCGAAAGTTGTTGAGCATGACCCCCTACCTATCACGGTCAGTCACCGGGCCGGCGTGCTTTGGCTCTCGCTGTTCTTTGTCTTGCTGATTGGCCTGCCGGTGTTGGCCGAACTGATGCCAAGTCAAACCATGGCAATGGTGGATTCCTTCTATCGTGTCGGATCACTGGTGTTCGGCGGTGGTCACGTTGTGCTGCCATTACTGCAAGCCGAAGTGGTGCCCTCCGGCTGGGTCAACAATGAATCCTTTCTCGCGGGGTACGGGGCAGCTCAAGCGGTGCCCGGCCCTTTGTTCACGTTCGCCGCGTTTCTTGGTGCCTCGATGAACACCGCCCCGTCGGGCTGGATCGGCGGCATTGTGTGTCTGCTGGCTATCTTCGCGCCCTCGTTCTTGCTGGTCGTCGGATCAATGCCATTTTGGGAGCGTTTGCGCCGCAATACAGGCATCCAAGCTGCGCTGGCCGGGATCAATGCCGCTGTAGTCGGCTTGCTGCTGGCCGCGCTGTATCAGCCTGTATGGACTAGCGCCATCTTTCAGCCGCAAGACTTCGGCTTGGCATTAGTTGCCCTTGTCGCACTTATGTTCTGGAAGCTCCCGCCGTGGCTGGTTGTCCTCGGTAGCGGTGCAGCTGGGTGGCTGTTGAGCGTCGCTCTGTGAGGCACAAAAAATGACTGACAAAGACCTCTACGGCGGTTTGATCCGCCTGCACATCCTTCACCATGCAGCCGAGGAACCTGTCTTTGGGCTGGGGATCATCGAAGAGCTACGCCGACACGGCTACGAGATGAGCGCTGGCACCGTGTACCCGATGCTGCACGGCCTGGAAAAAAAAGGCTATCTGACCTCACGCCACGAACGCACCGGGCGACGTGAACGGCGTGTTTATGACATCACTGAACAAGGCAGAACTGCACTTGCTGATGCGAAAACAAAGGTCAAGGAGCTGTTCGGAGAGTTGGTAGAAGGTGGTTGAGTTTTTGCTTCTATGTCAGGTTGAGCTATACCCTAACTGGATTGTCATTTTCAGAAGACGACTGCACCAGTTGATTGGGCGTAATGGCTGTTGTGCAGCCAGCTCCTGACAGTTCAATATCAGAAGTGATCTGCACCAATCTCGACTATGCTCAATACTCGTGTGGGCTCTGTTGCAAAAATCGTGAAGCTTGAGCATGCTTGGCGGAGATTGGACGGACGGAACGATGACGGATTTCAAGTGGCGCCATTTCCAGGGTGATGTGATCCTGTGGGCGGTGCGCTGGTATTGTCGCTATCCGATCAGCTATCGCGACCTTGAGGAAATGCTGGCGGAACGCGGCATTTCGGTCGACCATACGACGATCTATCGCTGGGTCCAGTGCTACGCCCCGGAGATGGAGAAGCGGCTGCGCTGGTTCTGGCGGCGTGGCTTTGATCCGAGCTGGCGCCTGGATGAAACCTACGTCAAGGTGCGGGGCAAGTGGACCTACCTGTACCGGGCAGTCGACAAGCGGGGCGACACGATCGATTTCTACCTGTCGCCGACCCGCAGCGCCAAGGCAGCGAAGCGGTTCCTGGGCAAGGCCCTGCGAGGCCTGAAGCACTGGGAAAAGCCTGCCACGCTCAATACCGACAAAGCGCCGAGCTATGGTGCAGCGATCACCGAATTGAAGCGCGAAGGAAAGCTGGACCGGGAGACGGCCCACCGGCAGGTGAAGTATCTCAATAACGTGATCGAGGCCGATCACGGAAAGCTCAAGATACTGATCAAGCCGGTGCGCGGTTTCAAATCGATCCCCACGGCCTATGCCACGATCAAGGGATTCGAAGTCATGCGAGCCCTGCGCAAAGGACAGGCTCGCCCCTGGTGCCTGCAGCCCGGCATCAGGGGCGAGGTGCGCCTTGTGGAGAGAGCTTTGGCATTGGGCCCTCGGCGCTGACGGAGGCCATGGGCATGCTCAACCACCATTTCGCAGCAGCCGCCTGATCGGCGCAGAGCGACAGCCTACCTCTGACTGCCGCCAATCTTTGCAACAGAGCCCGCCGTGCTAGTCTGCTCGGTGATGGTGGAGTGAAGCCAACCCGCAATCGGGTTATGAATCTGCATCGCGATTCGCAATCAGCTGTCTCTTGAGCATGTCGAACTCCTGCGATGTTATCTCGCCGTGCTCGTGCTGCTACACCAACTTGTCCAACTCATCCGCCACACCGCTCCCCACCACCTGCGATGGCCAGGTTGTTTGCTGGGCGCATTGGCGGAGTATCGTCTCGACCCGGGACACCCACACCGGCACAACCTTACGGGAGTGATTCACTGTCAAAGAATCGGCCCGGTGCTCTGACGCAAGTATCGGGATGGTCACCATTTGTAAGCCGTAGACCTGAGTGGTGATCAAGACTTCGATACCACCGACCGTACCGGTACTAATCGACGACGGTCGTGTTCGTCGCCTGCCGCAGGGACTCTGCACACCTCCGTTTACGCATGTGCCTGGAGGAGTTGGAAATCGTCGTGTTCGGGAAACATTAAACACAGGATGGCAGCGATCTGAGCCAGCACATGATCAGCTAGCTCACCATCCGGATCGACGGCCCACTGCATCGTCGCGCCAGCGATGACCGAGTGCAGGAGCAACTCAGCTGCCGCAGGAGCACCTGGGGGCAGTCGCTTGCGGATCCCCTCCACCACCGCGCGGTTCCGCTGGATCGCAAGCGTGCGTAGCTCCGGCACCTGGAGCTCGTACCAGGAGATGAGATAGTTCACCGAGAAGTCGTTGCGAGTGTTCATGCTCCGAACGAGCACCTGCAAAAATTCCCAGAGCCCTTGCGGCCCTGCGCCTATCGGTATCGCATTCAGGTAATGCCGCACCTGCTCGACGCCGCGCTCCATCATCCTCACCAGCAGCGTATCGCGGTTGGTGAAGCGCTGGATTAACGCTGCGCGGGAGAGCCCCACCTCCTTTGCTACTCCGCTGAGCGTGAACTCTATGGGACCGCAACGCTTCAGCACTACGGTGGCGGCCTCGAGTACCTCGTCATCGGACTTGAGCTTGGGGCGGGGCATCAGTGTTCACCTTCTGTATGGGTTGGGGCGGAGGCTGTGGCTGCCGCCGCCATTGTAGCAAATTGAAGACGGAGCGAGAGTAGAGCCACGAGCCCCGCAAACACGGCCGATACAACGAGGCCAGGGAGCGGACCAGCAAGGTCGACAAACGCGCCGGCCGCAAGCATAACCATGGGCGAGGCTGACAGCATCACCGCCGAGACCGTGCCGAGTACCCGGCCGAGAAGTTCTGGCGGCGTGCGGTTGTAGATGGCAGCGTTGAGAATGGGAGAGACTGAGCCGGTCAGCAGTCCCACGAGCGCGCCCAACAACATCAGCACCGGCACGCCTGGCAACTGTGAAAGCAGAAGCGAGCCCACCGCAGAGCCACAAAATGCCACCGCCAGCCAGTTCTGCGCTGATATCCGGGCGCCGACCGACGCATGAATGGCAATGCCAAGGAGACCACCAGCCCCCATCATTGAGGAGAACAGCCCGAGCTCTGCTACTTGGCGTCCTGCATCTACAAACAGCGCAGGCATGATGACGCTGCCGTTGGCGCCAACGATGCCCACGAAGATCATCACTATACCAAAGAGAGGGCGCAGCAGGGGTTCGCTCCAGAGAAAAGCGACGCCGGCGCGCATGGAGAGAGTCGCCGTCGTGGTCATCGTCCGAGCGGCACGCGCGGGAAGCACCCACGCGCCGAGCAGACCTGCAAGGACGGAGCAGAACGCCGTCAGCCCGAGCGTTGGCGCAGCGCCAAGCAGGCCGATTGCGGCCCCCCAAGGGCCGGGCCACCTAGAATCGCGACGTTCCCGATCACCGCTTTCAGTGACGAGACGCGCTCAACGGAGAGCCCGGCGACGTGGCCGAGTTTGGGCAGCTCACTGTCCTGCGCGGCCATACCGGGTGCGTCGAACGCGGCACCGAGCACCACGCAAGCGATCAGCCCAGTGTTCGAGAGGGCGCCAACGGCATCGAGCAGTGGGATGCTCGCCATGGCCACGCCGCCCACCACACCCGAGATCAATGCGACGGGCGCGCGCCCGAACCGATCGACGAGGCCACCACCAACCCACGCGCCGATGATGGTCGCGATGACGCTGCTAGCGGCCGTGGCGCCCGCCCAGGCCGCGCTCTTTGTATGAGACAGGACGAACCATGGAAGCGCGAGGGCCGCCACCGCGTTGCCGATCCGGAAGAGAAAGGTCGCCGCGAACAGCGTCGCGAGCGGGCTATATCGACGTTCGCTCATTCCGCTGCGGCGAGCTGCGCCTTCGCCGCAGCGAGGTACTCTTCGTTACCCGAGTCGAGGGCGAAGAGTGCGTAGGTGACCGCCCCGAACGCAAGGCGCTCCGCGATGTGGTGGGCGAGCCGCGGCCACACCCGGCCACCGGCCGCTTCATACGTGAGGAGGAGCTTCGCGAGCCCCTCTTCACCAAAGACCATAAGGTGCGCGGCCATGTCGATGGCAGGGTCATCAACGCGGGCCTCGCTCCAGTCGATCATCCCGCTGACGCGCTCCGTGTTGTCGATGAGCACATGGCCCACGTAGAGATCGCCATGCACCACCACGGAGAAATCTGGCCACGACGAATCGTCGTCGAGCCAGCGCTGCCACCGGTGGAGGCGCTTGTCGTTCACCACGAACTCGCGTCGGACGCGGTCAACGTCGTCGGCCACCTTCTGACGGGCCTGCGTCGGTGTACGGATGAGCATCCCCGCATCCACGGCGGCGGAAATGGGGACGGCATGCAGGGCGGCGAGCGCGGTCGCGAAGCTCTCCGCGAAGACCTCCGAGTCCTGCGGCACGACCCAGTCGGGCGTGGACGAACCAGGCTGGATGACCATCGCAGTCGAGTCTTCGAGCATGGGATAGGCAACGAGCTCGGCGTTGGCCACGCGCCAGTCCGGCACCGCGAACGGCAGGCGATTCTTGAGCATTGCCAGCACCCGCGCCTCTGGTTCGACCTTCGCGCTTACCTCGGCTCGGCGCGGGATGCGCAGCACCCACCGACGTCCATCGTCGACGGTGGCGATCACGATCCTATAGTCGAGCCCAAGCTCATTGACAGTCAGCGGGCCATGGAGCTTGAGCCCATGTCGGGCTGCAAGTGCGTACAGTTGGGAGGTATCGGCGGTCGTGACTACGGTCATGATTCACTCCTGAGGGCTTGACGGGTTTAGCCACCTAAATGTAACAGTCACGTCGGTTATATTCAATCCGGCACTGTTGCAAAGTTAGCGATGAGGCAGCCTTTTGTCTTATTCAAAGGCCTTACATTTCAAAAACTCTGCTTACCAGGCGCATTTCGCCCAGGGGATCACCATAATAAAATGCTGAGGCCTGGCCTTTGCGTAGTGCACGCATCACCTCAATACCTTTGATGGTGGCGTAAGCCGTCTTCATGGATTTAAATCCCAGCGTGGCGCCGATTATCCGTTTCAGTTTGCCATGATCGCATTCAATCACGTTGTTCCGGTACTTAATCTGTCGGTGTTCAACGTCAGACGGGCACCGGCCTTCGCGTTTGAGCAGAGCAAGCGCGCGACCATAGGCGGGCGCTTTATCCGTGTTGATGAATCGCGGGATCTGCCACTTCTTCACGTTGTTGAGGATTTTACCCAGAAACCGGTATGCAGCTTTGCTGTTACGACGGGAGGAGAGATAAAAATCGACAGTGCGGCCCCGGCTGTCGACGGCCCGGTACAGATACGCCCAGCGGCCATTGACCTTCACGTAGGTTTCATCCATGTGCCACGGGCAAAGATCGGAAGGGTTACGCCAGTACCAGCGCAGCCGTTTTTCCATTTCAGGCGCATAACGCTGAACCCAGCGGTAAATCGTGGAGTGATCGACATTCACTCCGCGTTCAGCCAGCATCTCCTGCAGCTCACGGTAACTGATGCCGTATTTGCAGTACCAGCGTACGGCCCACAGAATGATGTCACGCTGAAAATGCCGGCCTTTGAATGGGTTCATGTGCAGCTCCATCAGCAAAAGGGGATGATAAGTTTATCACCACCGACTATTTGCAACAGTGCCCATCGGCGTAGTAGTGGATGTGGTCGATGACAAAGCCGGTGCGGGTCAGCGTGCGCCGGAGGATCGGCAGAAAATCGACCAGGAACGAAGTAGCGCGTGTGACGACGGCCGGTACGCCGACACGCGCCACGGCCTCGGCCCAGCGCGCGGCCGGCGGTTGGAGCAGGCCGTTGTGCACCGAACCGTGGTAGGTGCCGACCGCCAATGTGAGCCAGCGCTCTAGCTCGCGCAGCGTCAGGGCGGCCTTGTTTTCGGAATCGTAGTCGCCGCGCTGGTCAGGGTTGGAGAAGGTCGTTCCCGGCAGTTCGTCGTGAATCATCTGCATCGCCGTGCCGATGATCCGTTCCACGATGCCGCCATAGTGCGGCTGTCCCAGCGGGCGATAGTCCAGCCGGATGCCATGCTGCTCGCAACCCCGGCGCAGGGCCTCGCTCTTGAACTCGGCCGCGTTGTCTAGGTAGAGCAGCAAGGGCTTGCCGCTCATCTGCCAATCCATTTCCACGTTCAGTCCTTCCAGCCAAGGGCGCTTGTCGCAGGCGACATGCACGAGGCACAGGCCAACCGAAACGGCAGACGGCGCTTCCAGCGTGACGACCATGCCGAGCACGCAGCGGGTGAACACGTCGATGGCGAGGGTCAGGTACGGGCGGCCAATAGGTTGCCGGTCGCGGTCATCGACCACGATCAGGTCGATGACCGTATGGTCTATCTGCACCTGCTCCAGCGGCGCGGTCACGGCAGGAGGCTCGCCGCCCACACCTTGTAGGTCACGAGCGGCATCCTGGCCTTCCCGCCGGCGGATGACCTTGCGCGGGTCAAGGCTAGCGATCCGTAAGGCCACGGTATTGCGCGCCGGCACTCGCAGTTTTTGAGCCTTGCACACCTGAGTGACTTCGCGGTGAAAGGCCGCTAGGCTGCGCTTCTGCTTGGTCAGGAACCGCTTTTGCAGTAGCTCGTGGATGACGCGCTCGACCGGTTCCGGCAAGCGCCCCTTACCTTTACCTCCACCGGACTGGCCGGGCACCAGATCCGTCACGAGGCCGCTGCCTTGCCGGGCACGCCGGATCAGAACGTATACCTGGCGCCGAGACAAGCCCAGCGCCTGAGCCGCCATATCGGCCGCTTCGTGCCCGACCGTCTCCGACTGCGCCAACGGACTGATGATCTCCGCACGACGGCGCGCACGCTCCCAAGCCTCATCAGGCAGAGTGGCCACGCCTTGTTCTGGAATCCGTGGGGTGTCCGTCGCCATGCTCACCTCGCTTTGGTGCACACGAGTATTGAGCATAGTCGAGATTGGTGCAGATCACTTCTGATATTGAACTGTCAGGAGCTGGCTGCACAACAGCCATTACGCCCAATCAACTGGTGCAGTCGTCTTCTGAAAATGACATCCATGCCCAGCCCGTGCGCGAGCTGGATCACCGCCCGCACGATAGTTTGGTCACGGGCATCATCCGGGAGCCTGGCGACAAAGGATTGGTCGATTTTCAATGTGGTGATGGGGCAGCATTTCAGATGTTGCAGGCAGGAATAGCCGGTGCCGAAGTCGTCGGCGGCGAAGCGCACGCCGATGGCGCGCAAGGCGTCGAAACTGGCGAACAGGGCTGGATTGCCGAATGCGACCGATTCGGTCAGTTCGATCTCCAGAAGCTCGGCGGGCAGGGCCATATCGGCCAGCACCCGCTTTACCTCGTCGTCGAACGTTGGCCCAACCTGGCTGGCGGACACATTGATGGCAAGACGGAACGGTTGCCATGCCGGTCCTTGCCACTTGTGCATCTGGCGACAGGCCTCGCCCAGCACCCACGCGCCTATTTCCGGCATCAGGCCGAACGACTCGGCCAGCGGCAGGAACTGGCCGGGCGGCAACAGGCCAAGCCTCGGATGCCGCCAGCGCATCAACGCTTCCGCGCCAGCGATCCGGTGATCGCGCAGATCGACCAGCGGCTGGTAATGCAGGTCAAGCTGTCCGCGCGCCGCCGCCTGCGCCAACTCGGCCGCCGTCCATCCGGCGGGCTGCGAACTCGTCATGATCCGCCCCGGAAGGCGCGCAGCAGCCGCGTTACGGCCAGAACGAACAAGCCGGTCAGCGCGAGCGCGGCAACACCCCAATGCTCGCCAAGGAAGGCACCGGCGGTCGTCCCGGCCAGCACGGCGGCGAGAATCGGCAGATGGCAGGGGCAGGTCAACACGGCCAGCGCACCCCACAGGTAGCCGGAAACGGGTTGGCGCGTCTCGGGCGGCAGTTTGTCAGGGGCGTTCACGGCAATGCCTCCTCGTGCGCCCGCTCGGCTGGCATGGAGGCCAGTTGCGCGTCCAGATGGGCCAACGCCGCGCGCCGCCGCTCGACCAACTGGCGCAGCACGGCAAGCTGCGCTGCGGCTTGTGCGCCGTCCGCTGCGTCGAGCGCACGGCACAGCCGCGCCAGGGCATCCAGGCCGATACCCGCCTCGAAGGCCGCGCGCACGAAGCACAGCCGTTGCAAGGCCGCATCGTCGAACACGCCGTAGCCGCCCGTGGTGCAGGCCACCGGCCGTAACAAGCCGCGCACCAGGTAGTCGCGCACGATATGTACGCTCACCCCAGCGTTATGGGCCAGTTGCGATACCGTGTAGGCGCTCATCGCACACCTCCTTGTCCTCACCCGGCGCAGCAGGAAAGCTGCTTCACATCCTTGTTGAAGGTCTGCGCCGCGAGCTTCAACCCTTCGACCATCGTCAGGTAGGGGAACAACTGGTCGGCCAGTTCCTGCACCGTCATCCGGTTGCGAATCGCCAGTGCGGCCGTCTGGATCAGTTCGCCCGCTTCCGGGGCCACTGCCTGCACGCCGATCAGTCGTCCGCTGCCTTCTTCAACCACCAGTTTGATGAAGCCGCGCGTGTCGAAGTTGGCGAGCGCGCGCGGCACGTTGTCCAGCGTTAGCGTGCGACTATCAGTTTTGATGCCGTCATGGTGCGCTTCCGCCTCGCTGTAGCCTACGGTCGCCACTTGCGGGTCGGTGAACACCACGGCCGGCATCGCGGTCAGGTTCAGGGCCGCGTCACCGCCGGTCATGTTGATCGCGGCGCGAGTGCCGGCCGCTGCCGCCACATAGACGAACTGCGGCTGGTCGGTGCAGTCGCCTGCGGCGTAGATGTGTTCCACGCTTGTAGGGGTCTGACGCTCAGTGGAACGAAAACTCACGTTAAGGGATTTTGGTCATGAGATTATCAAAAAGGATCTTCACCTAGATCCTTTTAAATTAAAAATGAAGTTTTAAATCAATCTAAAGTATATATGAGTAAACTTGGTCTGACAGTTACCAATGCTTAATCAGTGAGGCACCTATCTCAGCGATCTGTCTATTTCGTTCATCCATAGTTGCCTGACTCCCCGTCGTGTAGATAACTACGATACGGGAGGGCTTACCATCTGGCCCCAGTGCTGCAATGATACCGCGAGACCCACGCTCACCGGCTCCAGATTTATCAGCAATAAACCAGCCAGCCGGAAGGGCCGAGCGCAGAAGTGGTCCTGCAACTTTATCCGCCTCCATCCAGTCTATTAATTGTTGCCGGGAAGCTAGAGTAAGTAGTTCGCCAGTTAATAGTTTGCGCAACGTTGTTGCCATTGCTGCAGGCATCGTGGTGTCACGCTCGTCGTTTGGTATGGCTTCATTCAGCTCCGGTTCCCAACGATCAAGGCGAGTTACATGATCCCCCATGTTGTGCAAAAAAGCGGTTAGCTCCTTCGGTCCTCCGATCGTTGTCAGAAGTAAGTTGGCAGCAGTGTTATCACTCATGGTTATGGCAGCACTGCATAATTCTCTTACTGTCATGCCATCCGTAAGATGCTTTTCTGTGACTGGTGAGTACTCAACCAAGTCATTCTGAGAATAGTGTATGCGGCGACCGAGTTGCTCTTGCCCGGCGTCAACACGGGATAATACCGCACCACATAGCAGAACTTTAAAAGTGCTCATCATTGGAAAACGTTCTTCGGGGCGAAAACTCTCAAGGATCTTACCGCTGTTGAGATCCAGTTCGATGTAACCCACTCGTGCACCCAACTGATCTTCAGCATCTTTTACTTTCACCAGCGTTTCTGGGTGAGCAAAAACAGGAAGGCAAAATGCCGCAAAAAAGGGAATAAGGGCGACACGAAAATGTTGAATACTCATACTCTTCCTTTTTCAATATTATTGAAGCATTTACCAGGGTTATTGTCTCATGAGCGGATACATATTTGAATGTATTTAGAAAAATAAACAAATAGGGGTTCCGCGCACATTTCCCCGAAAAGTGCCACCTGACGTCTAAGAAACCATTATTATCATGACATTAACCTATAAAAATAGGCGTATCACGAGGCCCTTTCGTCTTCAAGAATTTTATAAACCGTGGAGCGGGCAATACTGAGCTGATGAGCAATTTCCGTTGCACCAGTGCCCTTCTGATGAAGCGTCAGCACGACGTTCCTGTCCACGGTACGCCTGCGGCCAAATTTGATTCCTTTCAGCTTTGCTTCCTGTCGGCCCTCATTCGTGCGTTCTAGGATCCTCCGGCGTTCAGCCTGTGCCACAGCCGACAGGATGGTGACCACCATTTGCCCCATATCACCGTCGGTACTGATCCCGTCATCAATGAACCGGACTGCCACGCCCTGAGCGTCAAATTCCTGGCACTGTTGCAAATAGTCGGTGGTGATAAACTTATCATCCCCTTTTGCTGATGGAGCTGCACATGAACCCATTCAAAGGCCGGCATTTTCAGCGTGACATCATTCTGTGGGCCGTACGCTGGTACTGCAAATACGGCATCAGTTACCGTGAGCTGCAGGAGATGCTGGCTGAACGCGGAGTGAATGTCGATCACTCCACGATTTACCGCTGGGTTCAGCGTTATGCGCCTGAAATGGAAAAACGGCTGCGCTGGTACTGGCGTAACCCTTCCGATCTTTGCCCGTGGCACATGGATGAAACCTACGTGAAGGTCAATGGCCGCTGGGCGTATCTGTACCGGGCCGTCGACAGCCGGGGCCGCACTGTCGATTTTTATCTCTCCTCCCGTCGTAACAGCAAAGCTGCATACCGGTTTCTGGGTAAAATCCTCAACAACGTGAAGAAGTGGCAGATCCCACGATTCATCAACACGGATAAAGCGCCCGCCTATGGTCGCGCGCTTGCTCTGCTCAAACGCGAAGGCCGGTGCCCGTCTGACGTTGAACACCGACAGATTAAGTACCGGAACAACGTGATTGAATGCGATCATGGCAAACTGAAACGGATAATCAACGCCACGCTGGGATTTAAATCCATGAAGACGGCTTACGCCACCATCAAAGGTATTGAGGTGATGCGTGCACTACGCAAAGGCCAGGCCTCAGCATTTTATTATGGTGATCCCCTGGGCGAAATGCGCCTGGTAAGCAGAGTTTTTGAAATGTAAGGCCTTTGAATAAGACAAAAGGCTGCCTCATCGCTAACTTTGCAACAGTGCCCCTCTTTCCCTCTTGAGCAGATGCCAACAGTCCTTAATGCTGTTGATCATCGTCTTGATACCTGGCTATCACAGGCCGAGTTTATGCGGCCAAACAGGCGAGTCGTGAACCTCCTTCGGATTGGTTTGTTATTCGCTGATCTCGATACCTACAAGATGCCCTGGGCTCAAGGTCGCAAGCCTGAAGAACTGGCGGCGGCCATCACGTACTTTTGCCAGTCTGAAGGCATACCGCAGCCATCCATCATGGTCTATTCAGGGCGTGGCATTCAGGCTAAATGGCTACTGGAAAGGCCAGTACCTCGCCAAGCCCTGCCCCGCTGGAATGCTTGCCAAACCCATCTAATCAACAAGCTGGCCGAGCTGGGCGCTGATCCAGGGGCAAAGGATGCAAGCCGAGTGCTTCGCCTGGTCAATACCGTGAATTCAAAGAGCGGGGCCGTGTGCCGTGTGGTTCACGTACTGGAAGAAGGGGGCTTACCCATTCGCTACAACTTCGAGTATCTGGCTGAAATGCTGTTGCCGGTGGCTCGCTGGGACATCGAGAAGCAAAAGGCGGAACGGCAGCAAGCCAGGCTGACGGTCGTTAATGGTGGCAAGGTCGGGAACCTGCGCACCTTCAGCGGTCGTCAACTGGCCTGGGACAGACTGGAAGACCTACGCAAGTTGGGCCAGCTCAGAGGCGGAATCAACGAAGGCGAGCGAATGAGGCATCTTTTCTGGCGTCTTAACTTTCTCCTTCTCTCTGGGGCGACAAACAGCGCCCAGATGTACCATGAGGCCGCCGCTCTTTCCTCCGAGCTGGATACTCGTTGGTCTTACCGCTCCAAAGAGCTTATGACGCTCTACAGCAAGGCGAAATCCTATGAGGCTGGGGAACGTGTCGAGTTCGGCGGAAAGTCGTTTGCACCGCTATACACGCCCAAAAACGACACGCTGATCAACCTATTCCAGATCTCACAGCAAGAACAAGAGCAACTGAAGACGATTATCAGCACTGACGAGGCTCAGAAGCGCCGCAGAGAGCGCGATAGACTGCGTGATGAAGAACGTCGCCGCGCCGCTGGCCAGCTTGAGCGTGAAGCCTATGAAGCCAACTCATTGAGCAGGCAAAAGCCCTGGGAGGCAATGGGCATGAGCCGGGCTAAATGGTATCGCCTGGGCAAGCCTTCACCTCAACAAAACAGTGAGACAAGTCCCTCCCCTATTACTAATGGCGAAGCCTCAGCCCCAGCGTTACAGGCTGCTAGGTGTAAAGCCGTTTAGATGGCTATTTCAAAGTGAGTGAGATTTTGTAACTGATGGCAGCCCTAGAGGCTGCTTTCTTTTGAGGGGTTAGCAGGCGTATAGCCATGCTGGATCTCAGTCTATCACTACCCGCTTAATCTTCCACCTTTAGATCAACTCACCAGGCACCGGCAGCAGTTCGACCAGGTAGCCAAGTTCAGATCTGGACGCCAGAAGGAAATCAACCAGGTGGCCAACTCACCAGGCACCGGCAGCAGCTCGACCAGGTAGCCAAGTTCAGATCTGGACGCCAGAAGGAAATCAACCAGGTGGCCAACTCACCAGGCACCGGCAGCAGCTCGACCAGGTGGCCAAGTTCAGATCTGGACGCCAGAAGGAAATCAACCAGGTGGCCAACTCACCAGGCACCGGCAGCAGCTCGACCAGGTGGCCAAGTTCAGATCTGGACGCCAGAAGGAAATCAACCAGGTGGCCAACTCACCAGGCACCGGCAGCAGCTCGACCAGGTGGCCCATTTCGTACGTACGAAATCAGGCGACTGTAGGAGAGGAATAAAGTTTCATACTAAGCAGTCAAGTAACCCTGTTTGTACCGTTCTAAATGATACTCACCCAGAAATAAAGATTCATACTAATTCCTACTACAAAATCTGAGTCACGCTACAACTGAGTAATAAAGTATCATACTGGTTGTCTTGAGCATCCACAGATTGATTGGCCCCATTCAAACACGTTTCTGGACAAGAATGAGCTAGAAGTATTGATCTAGCTCTGGTGATTTGAATTAGAAAATGTATTAATGTTGTGTATAGTTTATCAGCAGGTATTCGTAAGCATCTAGTCAGGAAAAACAACAATACCCAACGCTTCGAGAAGCTGTTCTTGTTGCCAGCTGGCAATTTTGATACCTGATGTATCGACTTTTCGAGGATCTAAACCGTCGAGTTCGGCGTGACATAAATTAGCACCCTGTAGGCTAAACTGTCCCCAGACATCTTCAGAAAAAACACCTCGACTTAAGTCTGACTCTTTCAGTGATGCGCCCGCGAGGTGAGTCCCTATCCAGCGATTTTCAAACAGCTCACATTTTTCTAAACAGACCCGCTCCATATTGGCATAAGACAGGTTACATCCAGTAATAAAGGCTGAGCAAAAGTACATACGATTACTCACTTGATTGGCAAAGTTTGCTCGGGAAAAGTTGGCCCCTTTTAAATCACACTCACGTAACTCAATACCGTAGCAATTGGCGTTACTAAAGTTTGCCATCGCAAGCTGGCATTGTTGGAAACTTGCATCGCGAAGGTCTGCGACATCAAAATGGCAACCTTCGATATCACCCTGTTCAATGAACTTGCAGTTAATAAATGTCGCATCACGCAAGTTAGCACGTCGAAAATCGCATCGGATAAAGGTGCAAGCAGTGAAAGTAATATCACTTAGATCTTGATGTGAAAAACTGTGGTGTCGATATGTGTGACGGTAGGTTTCCATGTTGACTCCTATGATGAACTGGACGCAACACTACCATCAAAGCCACATCACATCACCAAAATAAAAACACTAAAAATCAAGATCTTAAAAACCCTCATTTTGCCTATTTTAAGGGGGTAAAATAGCGCCCTGAGCCTCTATGTTAACGTTCAAAGTACGCGGCACCATTGAAAAACCTGATTACCCATGATTAGCAGTCAGTTACCACGAACTATACTGATCTTACGTACAGTTATCGAGGTGCGAGATCATGGCCAAAAGCAAAATCCAATTCCAGAAAGGCTACAGCCTGTTTGAGTTTCTCAAGGACTATGGCACTGAGGCTCAGTGCGAAAACGCGCTGTTCACTTGGCGTTTTCCTAACGGCTTTGTCTGCCCTGAATGTGCCAACAAGACCTGTTGTCGCCTGAGAAGGCGGCCACGTGTGTGGCAATGCAATCACTGCCGTCACCAGATGTCATTGACTGGAAACACGATTTTCGCAAACACCAAGCTCCCACTGACCAAGTGGTTTCTGGCAATGCACCTGTTGTCACAAACCAAAACAGGCTTGTCAGCGATGGAGCTAAAGCGCCAGTTGGGCGTCAAATATGACACCGCCTGGATGCTCAAGCACAAGCTGCTGCAAGCCATGAAAGAGTCCGATGACAAGCAGCCCATCAGCGGCATCATTCAGCTCGATGATGTCTACTGGGGTGGCGAGCGCCGTGGTGGCAAACGGGGTCGGGGCGCGGCAGGCAAGACGCCGTTTGTGGCAGCAGTGGCCCTGAACAAGGAAGGACATCCAATCAAGATGCGGATGACGGTGGTCGATGGTTTCAAAACCAAGTCCGTTGCTGATTGGGCAAAACGGCATATTGCCAGTGGTAGCGCGGTGATATCCGATGGATTGGCCTGTTTCAAAGCGGTCAAGGAGGCCAATTGTGAGCACCTGGGTGTTGTCACCGGGGGCAACCTGGACTGGCTGGATCATCCGGCATTCAACTGGGTAAACACGATGATAGGAAATGTGAAAAACTCGCTGCGGGGCAGTTGCCATACGCTCGGAGCGAAGCATTTACCAAGGCATCTTGCGGAATACTGCTTCCGGTTTAATCATCGTTTTGACCTCAAGAGCATGTTGGTTGAATTGGGGCATGCAGTCGTGGCAAGCCCTCCGATGCCATATCGGCTCTTGAAGCTGGCTGAGGGTCATGGGTAATCAGGTTGAAAAAAGGGCACTGTTGCAAAGTTAGCGATGAGGCAGCCTTTTGTCTTATTCAAAGGCCTTACATTTCAAAAACTCTGCTTACCAGGCGCATTTCGCCCAGGGGATCACCATAATAAAATGCTGAGGCCTGGCCTTTGCGTAGTGCACGCATCACCTCAATACCTTTGATGGTGGCGTAAGCCGTCTTCATGGATTTAAATCCCAGCGTGGCGCCGATTATCCGTTTCAGTTTGCCATGATCGCATTCAATCACGTTGTTCCGGTACTTAATCTGTCGGTGTTCAACGTCAGACGGGCACCGGCCTTCGCGTTTGAGCAGAGCAAGCGCGCGACCATAGGCGGGCGCTTTATCCGTGTTGATGAATCGCGGGATCTGCCACTTCTTCACGTTGTTGAGGATTTTACCCAGAAACCGGTATGCAGCTTTGCTGTTACGACGGGAGGAGAGATAAAAATCGACAGTGCGGCCCCGGCTGTCGACGGCCCGGTACAGATACGCCCAGCGGCCATTGACCTTCACGTAGGTTTCATCCATGTGCCACGGGCAAAGATCGGAAGGGTTACGCCAGTACCAGCGCAGCCGTTTTTCCATTTCAGGCGCATAACGCTGAACCCAGCGGTAAATCGTGGAGTGATCGACATTCACTCCGCGTTCAGCCAGCATCTCCTGCAGCTCACGGTAACTGATGCCGTATTTGCAGTACCAGCGTACGGCCCACAGAATGATGTCACGCTGAAAATGCCGGCCTTTGAATGGGTTCATGTGCAGCTCCATCAGCAAAAGGGGATGATAAGTTTATCACCACCGACTATTTGCAACAGTGCCGGTCTATCTGCACCTGCTCCAGCGGCGCGGTCACGGCAGGAGGCTCGCCGCCCACACCTTGTAGGTCACGAGCGGCATCCTGGCCTTCCCGCCGGCGGATGACCTTGCGCGGGTCAAGGCTAGCGATCCGTAAGGCCACGGTATTGCGCGCCGGCACTCGCAGTTTTTGAGCCTTGCACACCTGAGTGACTTCGCGGTGAAAGGCCGCTAGGCTGCGCTTCTGCTTGGTCAGGAACCGCTTTTGCAGTAGCTCGTGGATGACGCGCTCGACCGGTTCCGGCAAGCGCCCCTTACCTTTACCTCCACCGGACTGGCCGGGCACCAGATCCGTCACGAGGCCGCTGCCTTGCCGGGCACGCCGGATCAGAACGTATACCTGGCGCCGAGACAAGCCCAGCGCCTGAGCCGCCATATCGGCCGCTTCGTGCCCGACCGTCTCCGACTGCGCCAACGGACTGATGATCTCCGCACGACGGCGCGCACGCTCCCAAGCCTCATCAGGCAGAGTGGCCACGCCTTGTTCTGGAATCCGTGGGGTGTCCGTCGCCATGCTCACCTCGCTTTGGTGCACACGAGTATTGAGCATAGTCGAGATTGGTGCAGATCACTTCTGATATTGAACTGTCAGGAGCTGGCTGCACAACAGCCATTACGCCCAATCAACTGGTGCAGTCGTCTTCTGAAAATGACATATTGAACCAATAATTAGGAACCACTTTAAACAGACCGATGGGGGTTTCAATGTTCATACGGGCGTATTTACGTGCATCGACAGTGGAACAGGATGCTGAGCGGGCACGAGAGCTTCTGATAGGTTTTGCTGCTGAGCATGGCCATCAGATTGCCAGTTTCTATGTGGAGAATGAGTCGGGAGCGACGCTGGACAGGCCTGAGCTTATGAGGCTGATCCGCGACGCTGCAGATCGTGACATTGTGCTGGTAGAGCAGATTGATCGTCTGGCCCGTCTCAATCAGACGGATTGGCAAACACTGAAGCAGCTTTTGGCACAGAAACAGCTCTCCATCGTTTCTCCTGAGCTTCCGACTTCCTGGGTGGCATTACAGGGGGACAGCCGCTCCGAGTTCACCAGCGCCATTTTGCAGGCTGTAAATGGCATGCTGTTGGATATGCTCGCAGCCGTCGCTCGTAAAGACTATGAAGATCGCCGTCGCAGGCAGCAGCAGGGTATTGCCAAGGCCAGGGATGAGGGGAAATATCGCGGTCGCCAGAAAGATGAAAAGAAGCGTCAGCACATCGCACAGTTGTTGAGCACCGGACACAGCTACTCGGTGATCCAGGAGATGTTGGGTTGCTCCCGCCATCTGATTTCATGCGTGGCAAAAGAGGTTCGTTCAGAAAAATAGCGGGTCATTTATCCGAAGCACCCATACGACGCTTTTCGATATACAGCCATGCAGCAAAGGCGCCAAAGCCTATCAGGAATGCAAACAAGATGCTCAGGATGACGATGCTGTTCATGGTGATGACCCCGCAATCAGGTGATCGTGTGACAAAATTCCATATCACCATGGACTCTGCTCAGGAAAAAATCAACAACGCACTGAAAGTATTGAAATTTGTTCGCTCGCGACAAACATGGTTGCGTGGAATCACGCAGGATGTGGAGCTATGGAATGAACACTGTCATTCCCAACCAATTCCCGTCCAGTTGCGTATTCCGGCGAAGTTGAACAGCCATTCCGGCCAACGTGAACACCCTGATCCTTAACGCGCTCACGTCATCCCGTTTCTAACTCGACTGTTCAGATTGGGTCAACTCACTTCTCCTCTTTCTCATCGATTCTCCCTTCAGTGACAGCCGGTGAGCGTTGTGCATCAGCCGGTCCAGGATCGCATCTGCCAGGGTGTTGTCACCCAGCTCGCGTACCACTCTTCAGTTGGCAGCTGACTGACTACTACCGTCGAGTATTTCCCGTACCGATCATCCATGATCTCCAGCAGGGCGTTGCGCTGCTCGGCATTCACCGCTTCCAGTCCCCAGTCATCGAGGACCAGTAGCTCTATCCTGGCCAGTTGACCCAGCAGTCTGGCGTAACTGCCATCTACCTTGGCCTGGCTCAGCTCAAGTAGCAGACGCGGCAGCCGGTAGTAACGAGTGCTATGCCCTTGCTGACAGGCTTGGTAGCCCAGCGCACAAGCCAGGTAGGTTTTTCCACAGCCACAGGGGCCGGTAATGAGCAGGTTCTGGCCTCGGCGCAGCCACTCTCCTTGGGCCAGGTTTGCAACCTGTGACCGCTCCAGGTTGCGTGCAGACTGGTAGTCCACCTCTTGCACCGTGGCTTGGAGTTTGAGCCGCGCCTGCTTGACTAGCCGAGCTTGTTTACGTTGCTCCCGGCTCAGTTGTTCGTGTTCGACCAGCAGGCTTAGACGCTCGATGAAGGGCAGCCCTTCGTAGGTACTGGCCTGTTCCAGTTGTTGTTGCACTGCATCCGCCATGCCGGTCAGTTTCAGGTTTCTCAGGCGGGTCAGGGTTTGTTGGGTCATGGGGCGTATCCTCTTTAGTGGAAGCTCTGGGGGCCACGGATGTTCTCGTGCTCTTGCGGTAACTCTGGGTAGCTCAGCGGGCTTTCGGGCAGTTGGTCGCGGCCACTGGTCAGCACCGACTTGAGCTGTTTGAGTCGCACCAGTCCTTCCCGATTAGCCAACTGACAGCAGGCCTCGACCCGTGATGGCGGATACTCCCGGCTAAGACTCAGTAGCCCCAGGCAGAGTCGGTATGCCTGCTCGACATGGGCTTTCTCTTCCAGCCGTTCGCTCACCCAGCACAAGGTGCCCGGTCCGATATCAGCAGCCCACTGCTTGAGACGGCCTGGCGTCCAGCGTTGCTGCTTGCTGTGGCGTTCCGGCATGTGCTCCGGGATCGTGCTCATCCCCGGGATGGTTTTACGCGGATGGCTCGCGACCAGCTGTTGCTGGTGATAGACCTGAAGCAAAGTGTCGCCAGCATGGAGCTCCAGTTGCTGGCCCACATACTGGTGTGGCACCGAGTAGTGGTGCTGCTCATAGCTGACGTGATAGTCGATGTTGACCTTGACCGTTTTGATGGCGACATAGCGATAGGGATGCACCGGCAGTGGTCCCAGCGCCGGGCGGTCCAACTGCTCAAACGCCTCGCGCCGGTTACCGGGCAGTTGCTTGAACGGGCGCTCGTTGAGTTCGTCCAGCAAGGCCCGGATGCACTGGTTGAGCTCGGCCAGCGAGAAAAAGGTCTGGTGGCGCAAGCGGGCGAGGATCCAGCGCTCGACGATCTGCACACCCACCTCAGCCTTGGCTTTATCCTTGGGCTTGTAAGGGCGAGCTGGCATCACTGCCACCTGATAGTGCTCGGCCAACTGCTGGTAGCTGGGGTTGAGCTCGGGATCGTATCGGCAAGCCTTGCTGACACCGCTTTTGAGGTTGTCGGGGATCAGCAGTGCAGGTGTACCGCCGAAAAACTCAAAGGCACGGACATGGCTTTGCAACCAGTCCGGCAGTGACTGTGACCAGGTAGCCTCGGCAAAGGTGTAGTTGGACGCACCAAGCACGGCGACAAAGATCTGGGCCTGACGGACCTCCCCCGTGGAGGGCGAGGCGATGGGCACCGTGGGCCCGCAGTAGTCGATAAAGAGCTTTTCCCCCGCCTTGTGGATCTGGCGCATGGAGCGCTTTTGCAACTGACACCAGGATTTGTAACGGTCGCAGAACTGGGAGTAGCTGTAACAGCTGTTGGGATAGCGCTGGGTGTACTCCTCCCAGAGCAGTTGTTTGGAGACCCCCTTACGCTTGAGCTCCTGATGGACAGAGGACCAATCCGGTACAACATGGCGGGCCGAGATGGTGGTATCGGCCTGCGGATAGAACAGGGCCGCCAGTTGGCCATCATGGGGAGCCCGCAGAATTCGGAAAAAATCGTACGCTAAGGTTTTCCGGGCATCCGTAAGGGCCGAAACTTCCCGTCTTCCAGTCTGCGGCTCTGCCGCCAGACGTAATCGCCGGTTAGGTTGATGTGCTCCCAGCCCAGCGGCGACAGGAATTGCAGCAGCTCGCCGTCCACCGGCTTGCCGGCCTCGACCAACCCCTGGGTGGCGCGTTCCAGGTACACCGTGTTCCACAGCACGATAGCCGCCGTCACCAGGTTGAGGCCGCTGGCCCGGTAGCGCTGCTGCTCGAAGCTCCGATCCCTGATTTCCCCAAGGCGGTTGAAGAACACCGCCCTGGCCAGCGAGTTGCGCGCCTCACCTTTGTTCAGGCCGGCATGCACGCGGCGGCGCAGTTCAACACTTTGCAGCCAGTCCAGGATGAACAGCGTGCGCTCGATCCGGCCCAGCTCGCGCAGGGCCACGGCCAGTCCGTTCTGGCGCGGGTAGCTGCCGAGCTTGCGCAGCATCAGCGAGGCGGTGACGGTGCCCTGCTTGATCGAGCTGGCCAGGCGCAGGATGTCGTCCCAGTGGGCACGCACGTGCTTGATGTTCAGGGTGCCGCCGATCAGCGGGCGCAACGTCGGGTAGGCTTGCACGCCCTGCGGCACGTACAGCTTGGTTTCGCCGAGGTCGCGGATGCGCGGCGCGAAGCGGAAGCCTAGCAGGTGCATCAGGGCAAAGACGTGATCGGTGAAGCCGGCCGTGTCGGTGTAGTGCTCCTCGATCCGCAGGTCGGACTCGTGGTACAGCAGGCCGTCGAGCACATAGGTGGAATCGCGGACGCCGACATTCACCACGCGGGTGCTGAACGGCGCGTACTGGTCGGAGATATGGGTATAGAACAGCCGTCCCGGCTCGCTACCGTACTTCGGGTTGACGTGCCCGGTGCTCTCGCCCCGGCCACCCGCGCGGAAGCGCTGGCCATCGGAGGATGAGGTCGTGCCGTCGCCCCAGTGGGCGGCAAAGGCATGGCGATACTGGTGGTTGACCAGCTCGGCCAAGGCCGCCGAATAGGTTTCGTCGCGGATGTGCCAGGCTTGCAGCCAGGACAGCTTGGCGTAGGTCAGGCCGGGGCTCGACTCGGCCATCTTGGTCAGCCCGAGGTTGATCGCATCACCGAGGATTGCGGACAGCAGCAACGTCCTGTCTTTGGCCTCGGCCCCGTCCTTCAAGTGGGTGAAGTGGCGGCTGAAGCCCGTCCAGTCGTCCACGTCCATCAGCAGTTCGGTGATCTTGATGCGCGGCAGTAACTGGCTGGTTTGGTCGATCAGCGCCTGCGCCCGATCCGGCACCGCCGCATCCAGCGGGGTGATTTTCAGCCCTGACTCGGTGAGGATGGCATCGGGCAGCTCGTTGTCCTTGGCCAGGCGGGTGACGGTGGCCAACTGCTCGTCCAGCAGCTGCAAACGCTCTTCCAGGTACTGGTCGCTGTTCGGGTTGATCGCCAGGGGCAGGGCCTGCTCGCGCTTGAGTGCGGCGAACTTCTCGGCCGGCAGCAGGTAGTCGTCGAAGTCGCGGAACTGCCGCGAGCCCTTGACCCAGATGTCGCCGGAGCGCAGGGCGTTCTTCAGCTCGGACAGGGCGCAGATTTCGTAGAATTTCCGGTCGAGGCCTTCCGGGGTGATCACCAGCGGCTTCCAGCGCGGCTTGATGAAGGCCGTGGGTGCATCGGCCGGCACCTTGCGCAGGTTGTCGGCGTTCATCTCACGCAGGGTCTGCACGGCTGCCAGCACGCCTTGCGCGGCCGGCCCGTGCTGTTCCCCAACTTTTCGCTCGGCGAAGAGTATGAACATGCGCCGCCGGCGACGAATCGCCAAATCTCACCGTATCTCCCGAGCGGACGATTTCGCACCGGTCTGCCCGTCGAAGGGCTTGCGATCGAACGGGGCGACCTTTTCTATGCATGTCCGCGAGCCAGCGTCTTTTATGGCACGGCGCTCGACGCCGACCTTCGGACGCGCGGCGTAAGCACGCTTGTCATGGCCGGGATAAGCACCACCGGCGTTGTTCTTTCAAGCGTCGCCTGGGCTAGTGATGCGGACTACGACGTGCGTTTGGTCCAGGACTGCTGCTACGACCCGGATCGGGATGCCCACGAAGCTCTGTTGCGTTCCGGGTTCGGCGGACGTGTACAGGTCGTGTAATTTTCGGGCCTCGCATGATCGCGGCCATAGCCGCAGGTGGATTGGTGCGAGGCAGGGCCAGTCCAAGTCAGGGTGCGGTCATCGCGGCGCCTGCAACTCTCAAAAACCCATCGCCGTAGCGGAGGTCTTGTAATCGCATGTCATTACGCACGCCCGATTTATTGTTCACAGCGATAGCACCTGCCATTTGGGGCAGCACCTACATTGTCACCACCCAATACCTGCCGAACTTCTCACCGATGACGGTCGCGATGCTGCGGGCGTTGCCGGCGGGTTTATTGCTCGTGATGATCGTCCGACAGATTCCAACGGGAATCTGGTGGATGCGCATCTTCATCCTCGGCGCACTTAATATTTCGCTATTCTGGAGTTTGTTGTTTATTTCGGTCTACCGCCTGCCGGGCGGGGTCGCGGCGACGGTAGGCGCTGTGCAGCCGCTGATGGTCGTGTTCATCTCTGCCGCTCTGCTAGGTAGCCCGATACGATTGATGGCGGTCCTGGGGGCTATTTGCGGAACTGCGGGCGTGGCGCTGTTGGTGTTGACACCAAACGCAGCGCTAGATCCTGTCGGCGTCGCAGCGGGCCTGGCGGGGGCGGTTTCCATGGCGTTCGGAACCGTGCTGACCCGCAAGTGGCAACCTCCCGTGCCTCTGCTCACCTTTACCGCCTGGCAACTGGCGGCCGGAGGACTTCTGCTCGTTCCAGTAGCTTTAGTGTTTGATCCGCCAATCCCGATGCCTACAGGAACCAATGTTCTCGGCCTGGCGTGGCTCGGCCTGATCGGAGCGGGTTTAACCTACTTCCTTTGGTTCCGGGGGATCTCGCGACTCGAACCTACAGTTGTTTCCTTACTGGGCTTTCTCAGCCCGGGGACCGCCGTGTTGCTAGGATGGTTGTTCTTGGATCAGACGCTGAGTGCGCTTCAAATCATCGGCGTCCTGCTCGTGATCGGGAGTATCTGGCTGGGCCAACGTTCCAACCGCACTCCTAGGGCGCGTATAGCTTGCCGGAAGTCGCCTTGACCCGCATGGCATAGGCCTATCGTTTCCACGATCAGCGATCGGCTCGTTGCCCTGCGCCGCTCCAAAGCCCGCGACGCAGCGCCGGCAGGCAGAGCAAGTAGAGGGCAGCGCCTGCAATCCATGCCCACCCGTTCCACGTTGTTATAGAAGCCGCATAGATCGCCGTGAAGAGGAGGGGTCCGACGATCGAGGTCAGGCTGGTGAGCGCCGCCAGTGAGCCTTGCAGCTGCCCCTGACGTTCCTCATCCACCTGCCTGGACAACATTGCTTGCAGCGCCGGCATTCCGATGCCACCCGAAGCAAGCAGGACCATGATCGGGAACGCCATCCATCCCCGTGTCGCGAAGGCAAGCAGGATGTAGCCTGTGCCGTCGGCAATCATTCCGAGCATGAGTGCCCGCCTTTCGCCGAGCCGGGCGGCTACAGGGCCGGTGATCATTGCCTGGGCGAGTGAATGCAGAATGCCAAATGCGGCAAGCGAAATGCCGATCGTGGTCGCGTCCCAGTGAAAGCGATCCTCGCCGAAAATGACCCAAAGCGCGGCCGGCACCTGTCCGACAAGTTGCATGATGAAGAAGACCGCCATCAGGGCGGCGACGACGGTCATGCCCCGGGCCCACCGGAACGAAGCGAGCGGGTTGAGAGCCTCCCGGCGTAACGGCCGGCGTTCGCCTTTGTGCGACTCCGGCAAAAGGAAACAGCCCGTCAGGAAATTGAGGCCGTTCAAGGCTGCCGCGGCGAAGAACGGAGCGTGGGGGAGAAACCGCCCATCAGCCCACCGAGCACAGGTCCCGCGACCATCCCGAACCCGAAACAGGCGCTCATGAAGCCGAAGTGCCGCGCGCGCTCATCGCCATCAGTGATATCGGCAATATAAGCGCCGGCTACCGCCCCAGTCGCCCCGGTGATGCCGGCCACGATCCGCCCGATATAGAGAACCCAAAGGAAAGGCGCCGTCGCCATGATGGCGTAGTCGACAGCAGCGCCGGCCAGCGAGACGAGCAAGACCGGCCGCCGCCCGAAACGATCCGACAGCGCGCCCAGCACAGGTGCGCAGGCAAATTGCATCAACGCATACAGCGCCAGCAGAATGCCATAGTGGGCGGTGACGTCGTTCGAGTGAACCAGATCGCGCAGGAGGCCCGGCAGCACCGGCATAATCAGGCCGATGCCGACAGCGTCGAGCGCGACAGTGCTCAGAATTACGATCAGGGGTCTGTTGGGTTTCACGTCTGGCCTCCGGACCAGCCTCCGCTGGTCCGATTGAACGCGCGGATTCTTTATCACTGATAAGTTGGTGGACATATTATGTTTATCAGTGATAAAGTGTCAAGCATGACAAAGTTGCAGCCGAATACAGTGATCCGTGCCGCCCTGGACCTGTTGAACGAGGTCGGCGTAGACGGTCTGACGACACGCAAACTGGCGGAACGGTTGGGGGTTCAGCAGCCGGCGCTTTACTGGCACTTCAGGAACAAGCGGGCGCTGCTCGACGCACTGGCCGAAGCCATGCTGGCGGAGAATCATACGCATTCGGTGCCGAGAGCCGACGACGACTGGCGCTCATTTCTGATCGGGAATGCCCGCAGCTTCAGGCAGGCGCTGCTCGCCTACCGCGATGGCGCGCGCATCCATGCCGGCACGCGACCGGGCGCACCGCAGATGGAAACGGCCGACGCGCAGCTTCGCTTCCTCTGCGAGGCGGGTTTTTCGGCCGGGGACGCCGTCAATGCGCTGATGACAATCAGCTACTTCACTGTTGGGGCCGTGCTTGAGGAGCAGGCCGGCGAGCGCGGCGGCACCGTTGAACAGGCTCCGCTCTCGCCGCTGTTGCGGGCCGCGATAGACGCCTTCGACGAAGCCGGTCCGGACGCAGCGTTCGAGCAGGGACTCGCGGTGATTGTCGATGGATTGGCGAAAAGGAGGCTCGTTGTCAGGAACGTTGAAGGACCGAGAAAGGGTGACGATTGATCAGGACCGCTGCCGGAGCGCAACCCACTCACTACAGCAGAGCCATGTAGACAACATCCCCTCCCCCTTTCCACCGCGTCAGACGCCCGTAGCAGCCCGCTACGGGCTTTTTCATGCCCTGCCCTAGCGTCCAAGCCTCACGGCCGCGCTCGGCCTCTCTGGCGGCCTTCTGGCGCTCCTGCTGCGGCGTCCGCTCGTGGGCCGTGGCGCGGGTCCGCGCGCCGGCCTCGTGCGCCTGGCGCTCGCGGGCGAGGTCCAGGGCGGCCGTCTTCACGTTCTGCCTTGCGCAGATGAGATAGGGGCGCAGTGGCGGTTTTCATGGCTTGTTATGACTGTTTTTTTGTACAGTCTATGCCTCGGGCATCCAAGCAGCAAGCGCGTTACGCCGTGGGTCGATGTTTGATGTTATGGAGCAGCAACGATGTTACGCAGCAGGGCAGTCGCCCTAAAACAAAGTTAACCTCTGAGGAAGAATTGTGAAACTATCACTAATGGTAGCTATATCGAAGAATGGAGTTATCGGGAATGGCCCTGATATTCCATGGAGTGCCAAAGGTGAACAGCTCCTGTTTAAAGCTATTACCTATAACCAATGGCTGTTGGTTGGACGCAAGACTTTTGAATCAATGGGAGCATTACCCAACCGAAAGTATGCGGTCGTAACACGTTCAAGTTTTACATCTGACAATGAGAACGTATTGATCTTTCCATCAATTAAAGATGCTTTAACCAACCTAAAGAAAATAACGGATCATGTCATTGTTTCAGGTGGTGGGGAGATATACAAAAGCCTGATCGATCAAGTAGATACACTACATATATCTACAATAGACATCGAGCCGGAAGGTGATGTTTACTTTCCTGAAATCCCCAGCAATTTTAGGCCAGTTTTTACCCAAGACTTCGCCTCTAACATAAATTATAGTTACCAAATCTGGCAAAAGGGTTAACAAGTGGCAGCAACGGATTCGCAAACCTGTCACGCCTTTTGTACCAAAAGCCGCGCCAGGTTTGCGATCCGCTGTGCCAGGCGTTAAGGCTACATGAAAATCGTACATTACGAAGCGAATGCACCATGGATAGGAAGAATGAAATGCCCAAACCCAAAGTGTGGGAAGGAAACTCCTGCCTGGCAATCGAGCGGCATGAGCGACAGTTGCCCGCATTTTTTCTGTGATACTTGCTCGAATGTAATCCATAGAGAGCAGGACCATGCATTACTGTATGAAAATGAAATCAATCAAGAGCTCTTGGATCGAATAGCAGCAACTCTTCCAGATTGCCCTTGCGGGGGTAGGTTTGTTCCTGGTGCAAACCCAAAGTGTCCGAGTTGCAAGACCGAGTACGTGCACCAATGGGATGCAGTGAAAAGGTTGAATGTACCTTTTATGCCAATCTTGGATGGTTCCTGCTTGATTCGAGATAGGCTGTATTCGTATGAAGTATGCATTGGTTCTAAACCAAAATACTGGTGGCGTTTGTTCACAAATGCCTTAACAAGTTTAGGCAAGGGACGCTCCTGACGTCGCGCCCCTGCTAAAAGCGTTAGATGCACTAAGCACATAATTGCTCACAGCCAAACTATCAGGTCAAGTCTGCTTTTATTATTTTTAAGCGTGCATAATAAGCCCTACACAAATTGGGAGATATATCATGAAAGGCTGGCTTTTTTTTGTTATCGCAATAGTTGGCGAAGTAATCGCAACATCCGCATTAAAATCTAGCGAGGGCTTTACTAAGCTTGCCCCTTCCGCCGTTGTCATAATCGGTTATGGCATCGCATTTTATTTTCTTTCTCTGGTTCTGAAATCCATCCCTGTCGGTGTTGCTTATGCAGTCTGGTCGGGACTCGGCGTCGTCATAATTACAGCCATTGCCTGGTTGCTTCATGGGCAAAAGCTTGATGCGTGGGGCTTTGTAGGTATGGGGCTCATAATTGCTGCCTTTTTGCTCGCCCGATCCCCATCGTGGAAGTCGCTGCGGAGGCCGACGCCATGGTGACGGTGTTCGGCATTCTGAATCTCACCGAGGACTCCTTCTTCGATGAGAGCCGGCGGCTAGACCCCGCCGGCGCTGTCACCGCGGCGATCGAAATGCTGCGAGTCGGATCAGACGTCGTGGATGTCGGACCGGCCGCCAGCCATCCGGACGCGAGGCCTGTATCGCCGGCCGATGAGATCAGACGTATTGCGCCGCTCTTAGACGCCCTGTCCGATCAGATGCACCGTGTTTCAATCGACAGCTTCCAACCGGAAACCCAGCGCTATGCGCTCAAGCGCGGCGTGGGCTACCTGAACGATATCCAAGGATTTCCTGACCCTGCGCTCTATCCCGATATTGCTGAGGCGGACTGCAGGCTGGTGGTTATGCACTCAGCGCAGCGGGATGGCATCGCCACCCGCACCGGTCACCTTCGACCCGAAGACGCGCTCGACGAGATTGTGCGGTTCTTCGAGGCGCGGGTTTCCGCCTTGCGACGGAGCGGGGTCGCTGCCGACCGGCTCATCCTCGATCCGGGGATGGGATTTTTCTTGAGCCCCGCACCGGAAACATCGCTGCACGTGCTGTCGAACCTTCAAAAGCTGAAGTCGGCGTTGGGGCTTCCGCTATTGGTCTCGGTGTCGCGGAAATCCTTCTTGGGCGCCACCGTTGGCCTTCCTGTAAAGGATCTGGGTCCAGCGAGCCTTGCGGCGGAACTTCACGCGATCGGCAATGGCGCTGACTACGTCCGCACCCACGCGCCTGGAGATCTGCGAAGCGCAATCACCTTCTCGGAAACCCTCGCGAAATTTCGCAGTCGCGACGCCAGAGACCGAGGGTTAGATCATGCCTAGCATTCACCTTCCGGCCGCCCGCTAGCGGACCCTGGTCAGGTTCCGCGAAGGTGGGCGCAGACATGCTGGGCTCGTCAGGATCAAACTGCACTATGAGGCGGCGGTTCATACCGCGCCAGGGGAGCGAATGGACAGCGAGGAGCCTCCGAACGTTCGGGTCGCCTGCTCGGGTGATATCGACGAGGTTGTGCGGCTGATGCACGACGCTGCGGCGTGGATGTCCGCCAAGGGAACGCCCGCCTGGGACGTCGCGCGGATCGACCGGACATTCGCGGAGACCTTCGTCCTGAGATCCGAGCTCCTAGTCGCGAGTTGCAGCGACGGCATCGTCGGCTGTTGCACCTTGTCGGCCGAGGATCCCGAGTTCTGGCCCGACGCCCTCAAGGGGAGGCCGCATATCTGCACAAGCTCGCGGTGCGACGGACACATGCGGGCCGGGGTGTCAGCTCCGCGCTGATCGAGGCTTGCCGCCATGCCGCGCGAACGCAGGGGTGCGCCAAGCTGCGGCTCGACTGCCACCCGAACCTGCGTGGCCTATACGAGCGGCTCGGATTCACCCACGTCGACACTTTCAATCCCGGCTGGGATCCAACCTTCATCGCAGAACGCCTAGAACTCGAAATCTAACGTCCGTTCGGGCATCGAGGTCCATGTCGGGGTGGGACGGGCCCGTGGCTTCAAGATCACTTGCAGTCCGACCGCGATGTCTTGGTTGCGCGAGAGGTTGTCGATATCCTCCACTTCCATCATCAACCCTGGATAATGCCGCCGCCGTCATCGCCGCCGACGCCCGTGCCGGGCTTTTCGGGCCTGTCAGGCTTGCTCGGCCTTCAGCCTGCCTGGGCGAGATCTCCGGCGGACGGATTAACGGCGGAGCTTCGCCGCCTTTCGTGCGTGTGAAGGCCGAAGATAGTTCTCTCAAAAACATCCGTTTATGAGAGATACCAAATGTCATTTTCAGAAGACGACTGCACCAGTTGATTGGGCGTAATGGCTGTTGTGCAGCCAGCTCCTGACAGTTCAATATCAGAAGTGATCTGCACCAATCTCGACTATGCTCAATACTCGTGTGGGCTCTGTTGCAAAAATCGTGAAGCTTGAGCATGCTTGGCGGAGATTGGACGGACGGAACGATGACGGATTTCAAGTGGCGCCATTTCCAGGGTGATGTGATCCTGTGGGCGGTGCGCTGGTATTGTCGCTATCCGATCAGCTATCGCGACCTTGAGGAAATGCTGGCGGAACGCGGCATTTCGGTCGACCATACGACGATCTATCGCTGGGTCCAGTGCTACGCCCCGGAGATGGAGAAGCGGCTGCGCTGGTTCTGGCGGCGTGGCTTTGATCCGAGCTGGCGCCTGGATGAAACCTACGTCAAGGTGCGGGGCAAGTGGACCTACCTGTACCGGGCAGTCGACAAGCGGGGCGACACGATCGATTTCTACCTGTCGCCGACCCGCAGCGCCAAGGCAGCGAAGCGGTTCCTGGGCAAGGCCCTGCGAGGCCTGAAGCACTGGGAAAAGCCTGCCACGCTCAATACCGACAAAGCGCCGAGCTATGGTGCAGCGATCACCGAATTGAAGCGCGAAGGAAAGCTGGACCGGGAGACGGCCCACCGGCAGGTGAAGTATCTCAATAACGTGATCGAGGCCGATCACGGAAAGCTCAAGATACTGATCAAGCCGGTGCGCGGTTTCAAATCGATCCCCACGGCCTATGCCACGATCAAGGGATTCGAAGTCATGCGAGCCCTGCGCAAAGGACAGGCTCGCCCCTGGTGCCTGCAGCCCGGCATCAGGGGCGAGGTGCGCCTTGTGGAGAGAGCTTTTGGCATTGGGCCCTCGGCGCTGACGGAGGCCATGGGCATGCTCAACCACCATTTCGCAGCAGCCGCCTGATCGGCGCAGAGCGACAGCCTACCTCTGACTGCCGCCAATCTTTGCAACAGAGCCTCCGTCGCCATGCTCACCTCGCTTTGGTGCACACGAGTATTGAGCATAGTCGGGCACTGTTGCAAATAGTCGGTGGTGATAAACTTATCATCCCCTTTTGCTGATGGAGCTGCACATGAACCCATTCAAAGGCCGGCATTTTCAGCGTGACATCATTCTGTGGGCCGTACGCTGGTACTGCAAATACGGCATCAGTTACCGTGAGCTGCAGGAGATGCTGGCTGAACGCGGAGTGAATGTCGATCACTCCACGATTTACCGCTGGGTTCAGCGTTATGCGCCTGAAATGGAAAAACGGCTGCGCTGGTACTGGCGTAACCCTTCCGATCTTTGCCCGTGGCACATGGATGAAACCTACGTGAAGGTCAATGGCCGCTGGGCGTATCTGTACCGGGCCGTCGACAGCCGGGGCCGCACTGTCGATTTTTATCTCTCCTCCCGTCGTAACAGCAAAGCTGCATACCGGTTTCTGGGTAAAATCCTCAACAACGTGAAGAAGTGGCAGATCCCGCGATTCATCAACACGGATAAAGCGCCCGCCTATGGTCGCGCGCTTGCTCTGCTCAAACGCGAAGGCCGGTGCCCGTCTGACGTTGAACACCGACAGATTAAGTACCGGAACAACGTGATTGAATGCGATCATGGCAAACTGAAACGGATAATCGGCGCCACGCTGGGATTTAAATCCATGAAGACGGCTTACGCCACCATCAAAGGTATTGAGGTGATGCGTGCACTACGCAAAGGCCAGGCCTCAGCATTTTATTATGGTGATCCCCTGGGCGAAATGCGCCTGGTAAGCAGAGTTTTTGAAATGTAAGGCCTTTGAATAAGACAAAAGGCTGCCTCATCGCTAACTTTGCAACAGTGCCGCGCGACGAGCAGCAGCACCAGGAGCAGAAGCACGTCGAGAAAAAGCAACAGCAGATCGAGCAGCGCCCACGGCGGGCCGCTCGCATCGGATAAGTCGAAAAATCCGGCTAAAGTGGCCGAGCTGCACATCAGGCCGCGCGGTTTTCCTCCCTGATCGCCGGCGCGGTTTCTTCCTCCCTGAACCGCATGCAGACTTGCCGCCTCGGACACCCCGAGGCGGTTTTTTTTCGCCTCGCTCGAGCATCGCCGCATCCGACGATGCCGAGACGACCAGGCCGCGCACGTCGAGCTGCAGCATCGCCATTGCCGACGATGGCACCAGGTCGCCGGCGGTGGCCACCGACCTCGAGCTCGCATCGCCACATCCGACGATGCGCGCCGGCGTCGACCATCGCCAGGTCTGACGATGGCGGCCGCCCTGCCCTGGATCTCGCATCGCCATTTCTGGCGATGAGATCCACGGAGCGGCCATTTAGACCCGCCAATAACGACCCGGCCAAGATAAATCGCATGACGGCCTTTTTGGCCGGGGGTAGCATGACCGGACACTTTGCGTATGCCCAAAGGAGCCCGCAAGTATGCGCAGGACGAAGCCAGTAGCCGCGCCGATGGTGGCGCGGGTCTATCTGCGCGTCAGCACCGACGCGCAGGACTTGGAACGCCAAGAGGCGATCAAGGCCGCCGGCTACTACGTCGCCGGCATCTACCGTGAGAAGGCATCCGGCGCACGCGCCGACCGGCCTGAGCTGCTGCGCATGATCGGCGACCTACAGCCCGGCGAGGTGGTCATTGCCGAGAAGATCGACCGCATCAGCCGCCTACCTTTGCCCGAGGCCGAGCGCCTGGTGGCCTCGATACAGGCCAAAGGCGCACGCCTGGCCGTCCCTGGCGTGGTCGATCTATCCGACCTGGCGGCCGAGGCCCAGGGCGTCGCCAAGATCGTGCTGGAAGCCGTGCAGATCATGCTTTTTCGCCTGGCCTTGCAGATGGCCCGCGACGACTACGAGGACAGGCGCGAACGCCAGCGCCAAGGCATTGAGTTGGCCCGCCAGGCCGGGCGGTACAAGGGCCGCCGTGCTGATCCGAAGCGCCGCGCCCAAGTTGTCGCGCTGCGCAAGTCCGGCTACAGCATCAACAAGACCGCCGAGCTGGCCGGGTACAGTGCGGCCCAGGTGAAACGGATATGGGCCGAGGTCAGCCAGGCCGAAGCGAAGCAGCACGGCGCGTTCGTGGAGGACGCATTGACGGAAGCCGATGCCCTGGCCGCTGTCGGCCAGGATGAGCGCCAGGAGGAAAGGGCATGAAGAAGCCGAACCAAGACGACGAGCCGTTTTTCATCACCGAGGAGATTGCGGCCGAAATGATCGCCGGCGGCTATGAGTTCGAGCTGCCGCCCATTCCTTGCACCATCCGCCTACGCGACGTGCTGGAGCGCATGACCGATGCTGAGCTAGCATTGCAGCCGGGCGAGATCGCCGACCAGGAGCGTGAACGCTGCCGGCGCAAGCCGTGTTCAACCTCATGATCTGGTCATGGTATTTTTCATGGCACTGAGCCTGATAGTTCTTGCAAATTGTTGTCACTAAAGGGTTTTGTGTGCTTGTTTACAATCGAGTGGGAGTGACGGGCACTGGCTGGCAATGTCTAGCAACGGCAGGCATTTCGGCTGAGGGTAAAAGAACTTTCCGCTAAGCGATAGACTGTATGTAAACACAGTATTGCAAGGACGCGGAACATGCCTCATGTGGCGGCCAGGACGGCCAGCCGGGATCGGGATACTGGTCGTTACCAGAGCCACCGACCCGAGCAAACCCTTCTCTATCAGATCGTTGACGAGTATTACCCGGCATTCGCTGCGCTTATGGCAGAGCAGGGAAAGGAATTGCCGGGCTATGTGCAACGGGAATTTGAAGAATTTCTCCAATGCGGGCGGCTGGAGCATGGCTTTCTACGGGTTCGCTGCGAGTCTTGCCACGCCGAGCACCTGGTCGCTTTCAGCTGTAAGCGTCGCGGTTTCTGCCCGAGCTGTGGGGCGCGGCGGATGGCCGAAAGTGCCGCCTTGCTGGTTGATGAAGTACTGCCTGAACAACCCATGCGTCAGTGGGTGTTGAGCTTCCCGTTTCAGCTGCGTTTCCTGTTTGCCAGCCGGCCCGAGATCATGGGGTGGGTGCTGGGCATCGTTTACCGCGTCATTGCCACGCACCTGGTCAAGAAAGCGGGCCATACCCACCAAGTGGCCAAGACGGGCGCGGTCACCCTGATCCAGCGTTTTGGATCGGCGCTCAATCTGAATGTTCACTTCCACATGCTGTTTCTCGACGGTGTGTATGTCGAGCAATCCCACGGCTCAGCGCGTTTCCGCTGGGTCAAGGCGCCGACCAGCCCAGAGCTCACCCAGCTGACGCACACCATCGCCCACCGGGTGGGTCGCTATCTGGAACGGCAAGGCCTGCTGGAACGGGATGTCGAAAACAGCTATCTGGCCTCGGATGCGGTGGATGACGACCCGATGACACCCCTGCTGGGGCACTCGATCACTTACCGTATCGCTGTCGGTTCACAGGCGGGGCGAAAGGTGTTCACTTTGCAAACTCTGCCGACCAGTGGTGATCCGTTCGGTGACGGGATTGGCAAGGTAGCCGGGTTCAGCCTGCACGCCGGCGTGGCGGCCAGGGCCGATGAACGCAAGAAGCTCGAACGGCTGTGCCGGTACATCAGCCGCCCGGCGGTATCCGAGAAGCGGCTGTCGTTAACACGAGGCGGCAACGTGCGCTACCAGCTCAAGACGCCGTACCGGGACGGCACCACGCACGTCATTTTCGAACCATTGGATTTCATTGCAAGGCTGGCCGCCCTGGTACCGAAGCCCAGAGTCAACCTAACCCGCTTCCACGGGGTGTTCGCACCCAACAGTCGGCACCGGGCGTTGGTCACGCCGGCAAAACGGGGCAGGGGCAACAAGGTCAGGGTGGCTGATGAACCGGCAACACCAGCACAACGGCGAGCGTCGATGACATGGGCGCAACGGCTCAAGCGTGTTTTCAATATCGACATCGAGACCTGCAGCGGCTGCGGCGGCGCCATGAAAGTCATCGCCTGCATTGAAGACCCTATAGTGATCAAGCAGATCCTTGATCACCTGAAGCACAAAGCCGAAACCAGCGGGACCAGGGCGTTACCCGAAAGCCGGGCGCCACCGGCTGAGCTGCTCCTGGGTCTGTTTGACTGACGAGCCTGAAGGCCAACGATACCAATCAAAATGCTGCGTTCACAGCGCCGCGGCAGGGATCCGCCGTGCTGGTTGTCGGAAAAGGAGCCGCTAGTGGGAAAGAGGAGGGTAAATTTTCAGCGTTGCTGGCTCCCCGTCAGCCGGATTGGGTTGCATCGCAGGGGTGTCGAAAGAGTCAACTGCGGTCCAAAGCTGTTGGACTTGGGTGAAAAGGGCGTTTATTCTTCCTATACGTCCATGACGCCGGCCGAGACAGTCAGGCCAGCGTTCGCGTCCTTTCCCCGGTCGATCTGAACAAACAGATCGGATCGGACGGCGCGACCTGGCTGGACCGGCGGCTGATCCACGGCGAGACGGCCGACCTTGCGCCAACCGGCTTCGGGCAACAAGTCCGCGAAGCCATGGACCAGCGCCGCGAGCACCATATCGAACAGGGCGACGCCACCCGCAGCCGGGACAGCCGCGTCTTCTACCGGCGCAACCTTCTCGCCATCCTGCGGGAGCGCGAGGTAGCCGGCGTCGGATCGGATATGGCTTTGAGTAAGGGCCTGCCGTTCCGCGCCGCCACGGACGGCGAGAGCGTCAGCGGCAAGTTTACCGGAACCGTGCATCTATCGAGCGGCAAGTTCGCCGTGGTCGAGAAATCCCATGAGTTCACCCTTGTCCCGTGGCGGCCGATCATCGACCGCCAACTCGGCCGCGAGGTTATGGGCATCGTGCAGGGCGGGTCGGTGTCGTGGCAGTTAGGGCGGCAGAGGGGGCTGGAACGCTGAGTGCGCCCATGCCGCATTGCGAAGCAAAAGATAATCGGATAAAATGTAGCAATTCATATTCGTAAGCGTGGAGTAATCAGATGGGAAATTCCAAGTCAGCAGACAAGTAAGCCGCAACAACCAGTATTGTTGTTGCGGCGCTCTGTAAGGCTAGTCTCATCTGATTGCTGACGAGCAGACGTCGCCCGGTATTCCTTAATCGAGGGTTGATTCGTCATGACCACCACACGCCCCGCGTGGGCCTATACGCTGCCGGCAGCACTGCTGCTGATGGCTCCTTTCGACATCCTCGCTTCACTGGCGATGGATATTTATCTCCCTGTCGTTCCAGCGATGCCCGGCATCCTGAACACGACGCCCGCTATGATCCAACTCACGTTGAGCCTCTATATGGTGATGCTCGGCGTGGGCCAGGTGATTTTTGGTCCGCTCTCAGACAGAATCGGGCGACGGCCAATTCTACTTGCGGGCGCAACGGCTTTCGTCATTGCGTCTCTGGGAGCAGCTTGGTCTTCAACTGCACCGGCCTTTGTCGCTTTCCGTCTACTTCAAGCAGTGGGCGCGTCGGCCATGCTGGTGGCGACGTTCGCGACGGTTCGCGACGTTTATGCCAACCGTCCTGAGGGTGTCGTCATCTACGGCCTTTTCAGTTCGATGCTGGCGTTCGTGCCTGCGCTCGGCCCTATCGCCGGAGCATTGATCGGCGAGTTCTTGGGATGGCAGGCGATATTCATTACTTTGGCTATACTGGCGATGCTCGCACTCCTAAATGCGGGTTTCAGGTGGCACGAAACCCGCCCTCTGGATCAAGTCAAGACGCGCCGATCTGTCTTGCCGATCTTCGCGAGTCCGGCTTTTTGGGTTTACACTGTCGGCTTTAGCGCCGGTATGGGCACCTACTTCGTCTTCTTCTCGACGGCTCCCGGTGTGCTCATAGGCCAAGCGGAATATTCCGAGATCGGATTCAGCTTTGCCTTCGCCACTGTCGCGCTTGTAATGATCGTGACAACCCGTTTCGCGAAGTCCTTTGTCGCCAGATGGGGCATCGCAGGATGCGTGGCGCGTGGGATGGCGTTGCTTGTTTGCGGAGCGGTCCTGTTGGGGATCGGCGAACTTTACGGCTCGCCGTCATTCCTCACCTTCATCCTACCGATGTGGGTTGTCGCGGTCGGTATTGTCTTCACGGTGTCCGTTACCGCGAACGGCGCTTTGGCAGAGTTCGACGACATCGCGGGATCAGCGGTCGCGTTCTACTTCTGCGTTCAAAGCCTGATAGTCAGCATTGTCGGGACATTGGCGGTGGCACTTTTAAACGGTGACACAGCGTGGCCCGTGATCTGTTACGCCACGGCGATGGCGGTACTGGTTTCGTTGGGGCTGGTGCTCCTTCGGCTCCGTGGGGCTGCCACCGAGAAGTCGCCAGTCGTCTAACCGACGACTGGTAGCAGGCCCGCTCCGATGCGGCGCACTAACCATCGAAACCTCGTGAATGTCGGTATCCTGTCTGGCAGGATACCGCTCATTTCCCTTGTTCAGTTCATCGCCGTCGCCGAGCATCTGAATTTTCGGCATGCGGCCAAGGCACTTGGTATCAGCCAGTCGAGCGTCAGCGCGCGTGTGAAAGCGCTGGAGGATAACCTTGGTGTCCTGCTATTTGAGCGCCATGCGCGGGGCGTTCGGCTAACAGACGCAGGCAGGCACTTCATGGAGCGTGTCACGGCGGGTGTCGATCAACTCGATCACGCAGTGAAGACCGCGGAGTGACGGGCACTGGCTGGCAATGTCTAGCAACGGCAGGCATTTCGGCTGAGGGTAAAAGAACTTTCCGCTAAGCGATAGACTGTATGTAAACACAGTATTGCAAGGACGCGGAACATGCCTCATGTGGCGGCCAGGACGGCCAGCCGGGATCGGGATACTGGTCGTTACCAGAGCCACCGACCCGAGCAAACCCTTCTCTATCAGATCGTTGACGAGTATTACCCGGCATTCGCTGCGCTTATGGCAGAGCAGGGAAAGGAATTGCCGGGCTATGTGCAACGGGAATTTGAAGAATTTCTCCAATGCGGGCGGCTGGAGCATGGCTTTCTACGGGTTCGCTGCGAGTCTTGCCACGCCGAGCACCTGGTCGCTTTCAGCTGTAAGCGTCGCGGTTTCTGCCCGAGCTGTGGGGCGCGGCGGATGGCCGAAAGTGCCGCCTTGCTGGTTGATGAAGTACTGCCTGAACAACCCATGCGTCAGTGGGTGTTGAGCTTCCCGTTTCAGCTGCGTTTCCTGTTTGCCAGCCGGCCCGAGATCATGGGGTGGGTGCTGGGCATCGTTTACCGCGTCATTGCCACGCACCTGGTCAAGAAAGCGGGCCATACCCACCAAGTGGCCAAGACGGGCGCGGTCACCCTGATCCAGCGTTTTGGATCGGCGCTCAATCTGAATGTTCACTTCCACATGCTGTTTCTCGACGGTGTGTATGTCGAGCAATCCCACGGCTCAGCGCGTTTCCGCTGGGTCAAGGCGCCGACCAGCCCAGAGCTCACCCAGCTGACGCACACCATCGCCCACCGGGTGGGTCGCTATCTGGAACGGCAAGGCCTGCTGGAACGGGATGTCGAAAACAGCTATCTGGCCTCGGATGCGGTGGATGACGACCCGATGACACCCCTGCTGGGGCACTCGATCACTTACCGTATCGCTGTCGGTTCACAGGCGGGGCGAAAGGTGTTCACTTTGCAAACTCTGCCGACCAGTGGTGATCCGTTCGGTGACGGGATTGGCAAGGTAGCCGGGTCCAGCCTGCACGCCGGCGTGGCGGCCAGGGCCGATGAACGCAAGAAGCTCGAACGGCTGTGCCGGTACATCAGCCGCCCGGCGGTATCCGAGAAGCGGCTGTCGTTAACACGAGGCGGCAACGTGCGCTACCAGCTCAAGACGCCGTACCGGGACGGCACCACGCACGTCATTTTCGAACCATTGGATTTCATTGCAAGGCTGGCCGCCCTGGTACCGAAGCCCAGAGTCAACCTAACCCGCTTCCACGGGGTGTTCGCACCCAACAGTCGGCACCGGGCGTTGGTCACGCCGGCAAAACGGGGCAGGGGCAACAAGGTCAGGGTGGCTGATGAACCGGCAACACCAGCACAACGGCGAGCGTCGATGACATGGGCGCAACGGCTCAAGCGTGTTTTCAATATCGACATCGAGACCTGCAGCGGCTGCGGCGGCGCCATGAAAGTCATCGCCTGCATTGAAGACCCTATAGTGATCAAGCAGATCCTTGATCACCTGAAGCACAAAGCCGAAACCAGCGGGACCAGGGCGTTACCCGAAAGCCGGGCGCCACCGGCTGAGCTGCTCCTGGGTCTGTTTGACTGACGAGCCTGAAGGCCAACGATACCAATCAAAATGCTGCGTTCACAGCGCCGCGGCAGGGATCCGCCGTGCTGGTTGTCGGAAAAGGAGCCGCTAGTGGGAAAGAGGAGGGTAAATTTTCAGCGTTGCTGGCTCCCCGTCAGCCGGATTGGGTTGCATCGCAGGGGTGTCGAAAGAGTCAACTGCGGTCCAAAGCTGTTGGACTTGGGTGAAAAGGGCGTTTATTCTTCCTATACGTTGTCGGCAGCGGGCCAAAAAGGAATACGTCCATGCCCATCGAGGTGAAACCGGCTGTGAGCGCGGGTTCAAGCATATAGCCCGACAGGCGCGTATCCTTGCCGATCACGACACGATGGCGGTGGTCACCGCGACGAAAGACACGGCCAGCCGCCATGCCGACGCGCAAGGCGGTTTCCGCCGTCATCGCGCCTTCGTTGGCTTTGCCACGAATACCGTCTGTGCCGAAATATTTGCGCACCATAAGGTCGATTATCCTGTCGTCGGGTCGCCCTCAAAGGGGACATGCCTGCTGAACCGCGAATATAGAGAAATATCCCGAATGTGCAGTTAACGAATTCTTGCGGTTTCTTTCAGCGCCGCCAATACCGCCAGCCCGTCGCGCAAGGGGCGCGGCTCGTGTGTGCGGATGAAGTCAGCTCCACCTGCGGCGGCGGCAAGCTCTGCAGCGAGTGTCGCGGCCCCGACATCCCCCGGACCACGGCCTGTGAGCGCGCGCAGAAAGGATTTGCGCGAAACAGACAGAAGCACCGGCAAATCGAAGCGCAGCCGCAATTCATCGAACCGCGCCAGCACCGAGAGCGAGGTTTCGGGAGCAGCCCCCAGAAAAAACCCCATGCCGGGATCAAGGACAAGGCGGTTGCGTTTGATACCGGCACCCGTCAGCGCCGCGATGCGCGCGTCAAAGAACGCCGCAATGTGATCCATGATGTCGCCAGCGGGTGCCTCGCGCCGATCTGCCTGCCCGTCTTGCACCGAATGCATAACGACGAGTTTGGCAGATGATTTCGCCAATTGCGGATAGAACGCAGCGTCTGGAAAACCGCGAATATCATTGAGATAGGCCACACCACGCGACAAGGCATAGGCTTGCGTCGCGGGTTGATAACTGTCGAGCGAGACGGGAATGCCATCTGCCTTGAGCGCGTCCAGCACCGGCGCGATACGCGCGATTTCTGTGTCGGACGAAACAGGCGCGGCGTCGGGATTGCTGGATGCCGGACCGAGGTCGATCACATCTGCCCCCTCGGCCATCAGCTTACGCGCCTGCGCAATGGCTGCGTCTGGCGCCAGATACCGGCCTCCATCGGAGAAACTGTCCGAGGTTATGTTGACGATGCCGAAAATGATGAGCGATTTATTCATGGGGGCTTCTATAATAATAATAATCGAGCATGAGTCTCATACGGATGCTCGGGTCGAAAGGGAATCCCCAGGCGAGTAACCTGTTTGCGGTGATCCATTAGCTGCAGGAGCAGAATAGCATACATCTGGAAGCAAAGCCAGGAAAGCGGCCTATGGAGCTGTGCGGCAGCGCTCAGTAGGCAATTTTTCAAAATATTGTTAAGCCTTTTCTGAGCATGGTATTTTTCATGGTATTACCAATTAGCAGGAAAATAAGCCATTGAATATAAAAGATAAAAATGTCTTGTTTACAATAGAGTGGGTATCGGAGACGAAGAAGGACAAGGTACATGCTGACCGATACCAAGCTGCGCAATCTCAAGCCCAGGGACAAACTCTACAAAGTGAATGACCGGGAAGGTCTCTATGTGGGGGTCGCCTCAGAAAACGGAATCTATGGTCACTCCCGTTTTTGCAACACCGATTTTGACGACAAGTTGGCTTGCTTGAATCTATCCGGCGTCTGAATGGGATTTTATTCCCGCGCCTCGATGAGTTCCGCGCCTGATGAACCTCCAGAAAATATACGGCTTCAATGAGCCTTTCCGTTTTACAGGTTCCTCAACAGGCCGGTGGGCCGTTAGTATCATCAATATCAGTATTCGCAAAACCAGATGAATGATTGTTTAAACTGGTGTATTTCTGCCTTTATGCTTCGTAAGTTTGCTGTCGCGCCGTCAGTGCCCAGGCTATTCTGGCCAGCTTGTTTGCCAGAGCACAGGTGACGACAAAGTTGCTTTTCCGACACAACAACTCCCTGACCCAGTCGGCCAACTTGCCAGACTGGTGTTCCAGTTTTTGTATGAATACCCTGGCACACTGAACCAACAAAGTTCGGATCTTTTTGTTGCCCCGCTTGCTAATCCCTAACAATGTCGTCCGACCTCCCGTGCTGTACTGTCGGGGTACCAGCCCTGTTGCCGCCGCAAAGTCACGGCTGCTGGCGTACTGCTTCCCGTCGCCAATCTCAGTTGAAATAGTACTGGCAGTCAGCGTTCCAACGCAGGGAATACTCAGCAAGCGCTGTCCAACCTCATCTTCGTCCAACTTTCGTTTCAACTGAGATTCCAGATCTTTAATCTGCTCAACAAGATAGTGATAATGCTGTTGTAATTTCAGCAGTAACTGGCTGAGATAAAGAGGCAAACTACTGTCCTCAAGAAGGGTACTCAGTCGACTAATAACGGCAGCACCTCGCGGAACGCTGATACCAAATTCCAGCAGAAAAGCATGCATCTGATTAGTTGTTTTCACCTTATCCTGAACCAGGGATTCACGGACACGATGCAGAGCTCGCATTGCCTGCTGAGATTCGGTTCTGGGCTGCACGAAACGCATAGATGGACGTGATGCTGCTTCACAGATAGCTTCAGCATCAACGAAGTCATTTTTGTTGCTTTTAACGGCACTGTTGCAAAGTTAGCGATGAGGCAGCCTTTTGTCTTATTCAAAGGCCTTACATTTCAAAAACTCTGCTTACCAGGCGCATTTCGCCCAGGGGATCACCATAATAAAATGCTGAGGCCTGGCCTTTGCGTAGTGCACGCATCACCTCAATACCTTTGATGGTGGCGTAAGCCGTCTTCATGGATTTAAATCCCAGCGTGGCGCCGATTATCCGTTTCAGTTTGCCATGATCGCATTCAATCACGTTGTTCCGGTACTTAATCTGTCGGTGTTCAACGTCAGACGGGCACCGGCCTTCGCGTTTGAGCAGAGCAAGCGCGCGACCATAGGCGGGCGCTTTATCCGTGTTGATGAATCGCGGGATCTGCCACTTCTTCACGTTGTTGAGGATTTTACCCAGAAACCGGTATGCAGCTTTGCTGTTACGACGGGAGGAGAGATAAAAATCGACAGTGCGGCCCCGGCTGTCGACGGCCCGGTACAGATACGCCCAGCGGCCATTGACCTTCACGTAGGTTTCATCCATGTGCCACGGGCAAAGATCGGAAGGGTTACGCCAGTACCAGCGCAGCCGTTTTTCCATTTCAGGCGCATAACGCTGAACCCAGCGGTAAATCGTGGAGTGATCGACATTCACTCCGCGTTCAGCCAGCATCTCCTGCAGCTCACGGTAACTGATGCCGTATTTGCAGTACCAGCGTACGGCCCACAGAATGATGTCACGCTGAAAATGCCGGCCTTTGAATGGGTTCATGTGCAGCTCCATCAGCAAAAGGGGATGATAAGTTTATCACCACCGACTATTTGCAACAGTGCCCTTTCGACTACCTCCCCTCAAAGCCATATCACGTACGTTAATCCTGACTTCATTAAAATCAGTGGTTTCACTGAGGAAGAACTATTAGGCCAGCCTCACAACATCGTAAGACACCCAGATATGCCGCCTGCTGCATTTGAGCATATGTGGAGTACATTAAAATCTGGCCGCTCATGGATGGGGCTAGTAAAAAATCGCTGTAAAAATGGCGACCACTATTGGGTAAGTGCTTATGTAACGCCAATAGCTAAGAATGGTTCGATTGTTGAATACCAGTCTGTAAGGACCAAGCCTGAACCTGAGCAGGTTTTGGCTGCGGAAAAATTATATGCTCAATTGAGAAGCGGGAAGGCCGCGAGGCCGAAATTGGCTGCTAGCTTTTCCGTGAAAATACTCTTGCTCATATGGGGTAGTATTATATCAAGCGCAATGGCTGCCGGCATGCTTACTGATACATCAATAAGCAGCTTATTGTTAGCCACTTTAATGTCAGGAAGCTTAAGCTCTGTTAGTGTTTTGGCTATTCTCTCTCCTCTTGGAAGACTGGTTGAAAGAGCCAGGAATATTTCCAATAACCCATTAAGTCAATCCCTCTACACTGGGCGCACCGATGAGTTTGGCCAAATAGAGTTTGCTTTACGAATGATGCAAGCTGAAACAGGCGCCATAGTAGGTCGCATAGGTGATGCATCAAATCGGCTTAGCGAACACACCCGAGGCCTACTAAAGGATATTGAGTCAAGCAATGTACTTACAGTTGAGCAGCAGGCAGAGACAGATCAAATAGCAACGGCAGTAAACCAAATGGTGGCAAGCATTCAAGAGGTTGCGAGCAATGCACAGCATGCTGCAGATGCGGCCGGAAGAGCAGACACTGAGACGGCATCTGGCCAGCGTCTGGTAGCCCACACAAGCCAGTCAATCACTGCCCTTGAAGGTGAAATTAGGCAAGCCACTCAGGTTATTCATGAGCTGAAGGTCAAAGTAACGAGATATCAAAAGTTCTTGACGTTATACGAGGGATCGCCGAGCAAACGAATTTGTTGGCACTCAACGCAGCAATTGAGGCCGCGCGTGCTGGTGAGCAGGGGCGTGGTTTTGCTGTTGTCGCCGATGAGGTTCGCAGTCTTGCTGCTCGCACACAGCAATCGACAACGGATATTCAAAGCATGATCAGCGCTCTACAAGAGCGAGCGCAATCCGCTGTTACAGTCATGGAGCAAAGTAGTCGGCAAGCGCACACGAGTGTAGCTCACGCAGAGGAAGCAGCTACAGCTCTTGATGGAATTGGCCAACGCGTTAACGAAATTACCGACATGAACGCGCAAATAGCGACTGCGGTCGAGCAGCAGGGAGCAGTAAGTGAAGACATAAACCGCAGTATTATCAATATACGCGATGCTGCTGATACCAATGTACAGACCGGGCAGAATAATTTGCAAAGTGCGAAATCTGTCGCTCAGTTAACTAGCGCTCTGAGCGAACTGGCAAAACAGTTTTGGGAAAAACGAGGATAACGCTTTTCAGTATCTCGACAGGGATAACTTACTTTACCATCGGTTATCCCTTTTAGCCGCACAAATTTTAGCCATGGCTTTTCAGGAAGTCAGGGCTATCAGAATGGCCTTAGAAAGCCTAGTCAAAGAGCTGTCACGAGAACACCGTTAGCTTAGCGTACGATTTTTTCCGAATTCTGCGGTTCCCCCATCATCAAGCTGGCTAGGTAAGGGCCAGGTCAGGCCGAGCGTCTGGGCACTTTTGAGGAGTTTCTGGATGGAGCCAACGCTGACCTTGGTGCAGCAACTTATCTGGCGAACAGAGAGGTCAGCTTCCAGCCGCAGTCGCAGCACTTCACGAATTTTACGCATTGCAATCCTCTTGGCAGACATAGGCTCTTCCCTGGCAAAAGGGAGAGCGTATCAAAGGTTGTTAAATCAATGCGTTAAGGATGATTCCGGTGAATGTGAACAGTGATTCCGGGATGTTGAACACTGTTTCCGGAAAGGAGGAGCAAAGTGTTCAGGTTGAGCCGGAATGAGCGTTCACATTGGTCCGGAAATGGTGTTCACGTTGAACCGGAATCGGTGTTCATGATCGGCCGGAATATGCACCAGTTTCTTTCCACACAACTATCTATCTGGAAAAGTGGTGCGAATTTTCCACATAGTGGAATGCCCGTTCAGAACGAGTTATGTGGAATCCTGATCGAAGACTTCCTATCTATCTGGAAATTTCGAGCCGTTTTTCTCTTTGGAATATTGGTCATCTTGTTTGAAGGGATGATGGACTCTGGTGTGCTGAAATATGGGGGGGCGGATTCCTATCTATCTGGAATTTTGCCCCTCATATTTCAGGATGTCAGCAGTCGGTGGGCCATCCCGTCGAGTAGCAGCTTGGTCTTCTCCCAGGTCGGCATCACCTGGCTGAGCAACCGCCAGAATCGCTCGCTGTGGTTGTGTTCGGCAAGGTGGCAAAGCTCGTGGAGGATGACGTAATCAATGCACTCTCTGGGGGCTTTTACCAGATGAGGATTGAGAGTGATCCGGCCATTGGGCGAACAGCTTCCCCATTGGGTTTGCATATTCAGCAGGCGTAACGGAGGGCGATCCACAACCCACAAGGCTTGTTCCAGCATGGCATCGAGACGTTTGGCGAAAAGCTCTCTGGCGCGGGTTCTATACCACTGGGTCAGTTGAGCCTTCACTGTCTCGGGTCCCGGCTGCCTGACGGATACCTCCAGCTTGCCTCGCAGCAGTTTGACCCCTTGCACACTGCTTGGTGCAACGATGACCTTGAGCAAGTATTGCTTGCCAAGATAAAGGTGACTCTCGCCACTGACATAACGGCGTGGCGTCACATGTTCCAACTGCTGACGGAAGTCACGCAACTGTTCGTAGATCCAGCGGGCACGTTTTTTTACCGCCGCAAGAACCTCTTCATCTAGTGTTTGCGGCGGGGCCATCACTTCAACCCGGCAGTCAGGGTGTACCTTGATCAGCAGTTTGCCTGCCTGGGGTCTGGTGAGCCGTTCGAACCGAATGAGCTCGCCGCCATAGGAAAAGTGCTGGAGCCTATTGGTCATGTTGCCGGAGGTACTCATCTGCAGTTACATCCCACTGTGACCAACTCGGGTAATCTGCACGACCATTTCCACCATGCGTTTTGCTTGATCCATGCCACAGCCGATGGCCTTGCACTCGGTGAACAGCAATGGCAGCAGCTTCTTGCGAATATTGGCCTCAATATTTTGCGGGTTGATAGAGTGTTCGGCGACCGAGGCATCAACCAACCGGTCGATCTCGAAAGCGAGTTTGACCCACTTTTCTTCAACCTGAGCATCCTGGTTGTCAAACAGTTGTGGAAGGTTCTTTTTAAAGACACCGAAGTAGGCCTGAGCATGGCGGTTAGTGCCAAAAGCATCAGGCATATCGTTCAGGCGGCGTTCCTGTACCTGCTCTTCAAACTCGCGGAACAGCATGTACTGCTTGAGAGGGTGATCAAACAGTTTTTCCGCCTCTTCAATGGCGAGACGCAACAAGGTTGAGAAAGACTCCTGAGCATAAGGGTCATCCCTGAGACCCTGCTCAATCATGCGCGTGACGCGAGTCTTGATGATATCAGTCTCGTTGCGGGTCTTCTCTTTGCTCCACTCTTCCGGCGGTTTTTGCAGTCCCATCTTGCCGACTTCATACACACCACCGGGCTCTTTGACCTCGACACCAACCACATGCTTGTCGAGCAGCTTTTTCACCTGCTGGGCATACTCGTCGTAGTCGACTCGTTCACCTGCATCCTGTTGCACGGTTTGCCGCAAGCTGGAGAACTGCTGTAGCGTCTCTTTGTAGTGGCGGCGATCCGCTTCGGTAAAGGCGGTGTCCTCGAAGAACGAGGCCGACTGTAGAGCTACTTTCAGGCAACTGGCAAAGCGGGAGAGTGCCTCATAGAAGTCTTCACGCACCTTGAGATGCACATCTACCAGCTCTCCTTCTACCTCTTCCATTCGGGGTACCAGCACCTGGCGCAGTTGCTCTATGTCCTGCTTGTTCTTTACCCCGGCAAATATGTTCCACAGGTCCTTGTAGAGCTGTGGCAGGCGCTTGTATTCAGAGCTCATCTGGTTGTAGAGGCCGGCGATGTCGTCAAGGTCGTAGCCGCCCTGAGTGCGTGAGGCGAGATCCTGATACTTGGCGATAGTGGTATCTAGCTCCGAGAGAATGCCGCGGTAGTCGATGAGCAAGCCAAACTCTTTGTCCGGGTGCAGCCGGTTGACCCGGGCGATGGCCTGGATCAGGTTGTGCTCCTTTAAGGGTTTGTCGATGTAAAGCACCGTATTCTTGGGCTCATCGAAACCGGTCAGTAACTTGTCTACCACGATCAAGAGCTTGAGCGGATCATCCTTGTCGGCGAAGCGTTCGATAATCTGCTTGGTGTAGAGCTGCTCATCCTGGCTACCCACGTTATCTTTCCACCACTGCACGACCAGAAGGAGGGTAGATTCATCGACATCGGTATTGCCCTCCCGGCTATCGGGGGAGCTGATAACAATGGCGGATTCGAACAATCCAACCTCATCGAGATATTGCTTGTACTTGATGGCGGAAGACTTGCTGTCGCAGGCGAGCTGACCTTTCAGCCCTTCCGGAATGTTTTTGTCGAAGTGTTCGGCTATGTCGCGAGCGATAAGCTGGAGCCGGTCATCGGCTTTGTAGAGCTCACCCTTGCGTGTGTATTTGCGCTTCAGGTCAGCCTTTTGCTCCTCGGTCAGGTTGGTGGCGATGCGGTTAAAACCGGCATCAATCGCCCTGTCGTTCACATCGAGATCCGGGATGCGTTCTTCATAGAGCAGGGGGGTGACCGCCTTGTCCTCAACGGCTCGCTGCATGGTGTAAGCGTGCAGGATGGGGCCAAACTTGTTGGTCGTCTTGTCGTTTTTCAGTAGCGGGGTGCCGGTAAAGGCCACAAAGGCGGCATTTGGTAGGGCCAGTTGCATGCGAATGTTGTTTTCGCCCCCTTGGCTACGGTGCCCCTCATCAATCAGCACGATGAGGTCCGGGCTCTTGTTGACGCACTCAGGTAATTTGGTGGCAGTGTTGAACTTCTGGATCAGCGAGAAAATGATGCGCTCGGTACCCTTGCCAATTTGCTCGGCCAGTCTCTTGCCCGAGGTGGCCATCGCCGCGTCCTTGTCCTTCTTGCCAGCCAGTTCACCACTGGATGAGAAGGTCTTGCTGAGCTGGCTTTCGAGATCCACCCGGTCAGTCACGACAATGATGCGGCAGGCTTTCAGTGCATGATGCAAGATCATCGCCTTGCTCAGGAAGACCATGGTGAACGACTTGCCTGATCCTGTGGTGTGCCAGATCACCCCGCCTTGGCGGCCGCCATCAGGGCGCTTGTGGCTGATCCGCTCGATCAGTCGCTTGATGCCGAATACCTGCTGATAGCGGGCCACTATCTTGCCGGCTTTCTTGTCAAACAGGGTAAACAGACGGGTCATCTCAAGCAGCCGATCAGGTGATAGCAGGCTGATAAGGAGCCGATCCTGGTCCGTCACCGCCAACTCGCCGGCGGCCAATAGGGTCTGGTACCAATCCAGTGTGGCCGGTGGGCGATGCTCAAACAGTGTCGAGAGGGTATCTTGGGGAATCGGCCGATTCTTGATCTCGGCCATCTGCGCGTCGCTTATGTCCTCTTCACGCCAAGCTGCCCAGAATTTTTCCGGTGTGCAGCAGGTGCCATAGCGTCCTTCGATACCGCTGATGGATAGCAGCAACTGGCTATAGGCGAACAACAGAGGGATCTCACCGTGTAGCTGGTTGCGAATAGTCTGGGAGATCCCTTCTTTGACGGTTGGCCCCTTCTTGGCGTTGCTATCCGGGCGTTTCGCCTCGATCACCGCCAATGGCAGGCCATTGACGAAGCAGACGATATCGGGGCGACGAGACTCTATGCCACTGGCTCGGGTGACATGAAACTCTTCGGTAAAGGTGAAGCGGTTATTGTGCGGGTTATGCCAGTCGATCAAGGCAATGGTCGGGCTCACCTTCTTGCCGTTAATGAATTCGGTGACCGACATGCCATAGAGCAAATGGTTATAGATCCGTTCATTGGCGGCCATCAGCCCTTCGTTAAGCGCTGGAGTACACAGCTCACTCACCAGATTGTCGACTGACTTGGCCGAGAGGGGATACCTCTTGCCGGCATACACAAAGGATCGTTTGCTCAGCTCCTCGCGCAGAATCTGGCTCAGCACGACCTGGTCATATTTATTGTTACGGGCCGCCAGTGCCTGCTTGGGGGGCAGAAAAGTCCAGCCCAGCTGGGTCAGCAGGGTCAGGGCCGGGATCTTGGCGCTGAACTCTTCTTGAAACTTGGGTGCGTGGTGATGATCAGTCATTGAGTTCAATTCCCCGTGCAGCGAGCCATTGGCGCCCTTTCTCTGTGGTTTGGTAAGCCTGTTCCGGATGATTGGGCACTTCCGGGTAGGCATAGCCAATCAAGCCCTCTTGTTCCCGCATAATATTCAAATGGGACGCCTTTAGTGCGTTTTCCCGCCGGTTCAGCGTTTTGGCCAGTTGCTCAGTCTTGTAAGGACGCATGGCACAGAGCCACAGAATCACTGGCCACAGGTTATTTCTGCGTGCTTTGGGGGTGAGCTGGTCTATACGAGCGAGCAGATCTGACGGGAGGTCACCCGCATTTGAGCCGAGGTCACCTCTATTTGCCGCGAGGTCACCCGTATTTGCGTCGAGGTCACCCGTATTTGCCACGGGGTCACCCGCATTTGAGCGGGGGCCCTCATCATTGGCAGCAGCAAACAGCGGGAGTTCGTGAGGCGCTGACAGCTCGTAGTAAGTGGAGGAGCCAGCCCCCCCTTTGACCAGCAACTGGTACTGATGATGCAATCTTCCCAGTATCTGGCTGGCGGCTAGCGTATCAAGGCCGGTAATGGCGCGAAGGCCTGCGTTATCCACCGCTCCCGTCTCTTTGGCCAGGATCAGTGCTTTGGCCTCATCGTTGTTCAAGGTGAAATGAGCGAACTGTTTGAGCCAGGCCAACTGCTCTTCGCCCATCAGTTGATGCAATAGATAGGTTGCCAGAAACTGGTTCTGGATGACCTGACTCATGAAAACAGGCGCGGTCAGACCCACCTGGTCCAGCAGACGTCGCATGGTGCGGATGCCGGAGCCTTTGGTCTCGGCAAAGCTGACGTCGTAGAGCACAGAAGCCAGCACCGGATTGCGCAGGATAGATCCCATCTCCCCTAGCATCGCCTCCGGCTTGAGAGAGTAGCCGGCGTTGCGTATCTCGAGGCGGTTGCTAAAGCGCACCACTATGATGGGCTGATTAACCTGATAATCACGGTGCATGACGGCGTTGACCACCGCTTCGCGAATCACCTTCTGTGGCAGCAAGGGCTGGTCGTCTCGCTGGGTTTTGCCCTCTTCCAGACGAAAATGCTTTGGCAAGTCATCCAGAATGGTGGCTTCCAGTTTGGGGATCAGCGTCAGCAGGGGTTCACGCAGATCCAGCGTGATGTCGAAGCGCTGTTGAGGGTCTTCCACCCACTGAGTGCCGGCGACGCGCACGTAGTCCACGCGCATGGCGGGTAACAGTCTTCGCAGCGCCAGCGGTTTGCCAAGGAGCAACAAGCCGGCGATATTGGGTACCCATTCACCCTGGCGCTTTTTCACCAGATTGAGGGATTGGAGCATCTCACTGTCACTGGCCTGCAACTCTTCAGCATGAGGGCGAACCTTGCTGCGCAGCGTGCGATAGAGTTCGATGGCGTGGGGATCGAGATCATCCCAGTGAGCGTCAGGCAGCAGAACCTGCTCGAACCCCAGGCCATTTTTGGCGAGCAGTAAGGGCTCCAGCTCCAGCTGGGAGCATTCGTAATCACCGTTCAATCCCCGTCGCCAGACGCCGCTCTTGCGCTTGTTCTTGCTGTCGAACTTCCCCTTAAAGGTGCAAGGCTTGGCTGCCGGCTCCAGTTCGGGGACAAAGACGACTAGCACACGTTTGCCCTCCAGCTGATGGGCTTGTGCCTGTACCGGGATCGGCTGTTCAAACTGATCACGGCAGTTGGTCTGCAGCGTGTTGAGGAACTGGTCACTGTGGCTGACACCGCATACCGAAAAGGTGTCGTGTGTTTCATCTGGCTCGTTAACCCCGAGCAGCAGATAGCCACCACCAAGGCCTGGCTCATTGGCAAAGGCACAGATCGACTGCATGACGGATGAACCGATGTCGCTGCCCCGCTTGGCCTCGATACGGGGACACTCATCCAGCTCGCGCAACTGAGCCAGCAACTGCTCCGGGGTAAATTCGATCATGCCTTTGAACGCTCCTTCAACTGTGTGCTACCGATGGCGTCTGTTCGGGGTCTTGCCATCTCAACTCAGTGCAAACAGCACTGTTTGAACTTCTTGCCGCTGCCACAGGGGCAGGGGTCATTGCGCCCGATCTTGGGGGCCGCTCTAACCGGCAGGGTTACTGGCGTGAGTGCAGGTGCTGCTGTCGGCGCTGTGCTTGGCCCCCGTTGGGCCAGAAAATGGGCGTGCAACCGCAATGCGGCGGGGCCCACTTCGGCCACGCTCTGTTGATGCTCCGGTAGCGACAGGCTGGCAAGCTGTGGCAGCAGGTCATCGCTGCCATGCAGGCGGATCACCTCAAGAGAGCTTTCCTGCTCCTCTGGCAAGGCTGGCCAGTTCCCCAGTGCCATACCACGCAGATAGCCAAAGCACCAATCTTCGGCGTTGCAGAGCTCCTGCCCTTCGACATAGTTGGCCATCAGCACCGGGATAAAGTGCTCGGGCTGATAACAGAGGGTGTGGGCCAGAATATTCATATGGCCGAGGATCAAATCCAGCGCCCGTTTCATCTCCCGCTCGGAAGACCACTCAGGGGGCGTGCCACCCCAGAGTACCGGCCACCACAGGTTGGGTGGCACCAGCTCGGGACCGGAGAGTACGGCGGTCAGAAAGCCGTCGAGTGCCGACAGGCTCAGCATCGAGTCGTCGTTGCCATAGTCCATCAGCCGCTGCTCCAACCACTCAACTTCGGCCCCGGTCATGGGGTGAATGGTCACTTTTTTCATGTGGCCGCCTCCACCTTGACCCGCCGCTTGCCGGTCAGCAGTTGTTGCATCAGCGCTTTTTTCTCCTGCTTTAAGGCGTTGAGTTTTTGTTGTAGGGCACTGATTTCTTGATCGGCGATGGAAAGTACGGCGGCGATTTTATGTTGTTCTTCACGAGAAGGCAGCGGCATCACAACATCACGAACCTGTACCAGACTAATTTGCGGATATGCTTGTCCTGTTGTAATGCGTTCAAAGTAATTTCTATACTTGATATCTCGCAAGCAGTGGTAAATGAAATCAGTATTTACCTGTTGAGGCTTTAAAGTGATTTTTGCTATATGTTGGTTAATATTGGCCTCACAAATATGGTCTGGCAGCTTACAAACCCGGCCTACATTCCCTGTAATTGTGATTAATAGATCGCCAGTAAATACTTTTGACCGTTTCATTGCTTCATGAGCCTCATCACAGATAAAAGAGAGGCCAGACTCTTTAAAATCATCCTCTCCAACACATTCACTACGAAGAAAAGGTATGCCTGTATCTTGCCAATCAAAACCGTAGGTAGTAGGGGTTGCCCCTTTGGTGATGAATGAGGAAACCTCTTCCATGGCGATCTCCCCCCAATCACTTGGAAGGGTCGCATATGGAGTTTTTGATACTCGAAAATTTATCCCGTTGTTATCCAGCAGGCGTTTTTTGCCGGTGAGCAGTTGTTGCATCAGCGCCTTTTTCTGCTGCTGGCTATTGGCCAGCAGTTGCTCAGTAGTGCTGATCGCCTTATCCCAAGCGGATATGATTTTGGCAATTTTCTTTTGTTCTGGCTGTGAATCAGGAACCAAAAAACATTGTGATTCAAATGTGGTTTTGTTAATTATCGGAACTGCTTGGGTTCCTGCTAACTTTGCAATATATGCCGCTCTCAGCTCCAACTGATAATATACATATTCATCATCGTAATCAGGATTGGGGATCACAGCATTAATTTGTTGATTTGTTGCTAGTCTACATCCCGCCAATCCTATTTTTCCGATTGTTGAGCCAATGCAAGTGAAAAGTGTAGCTCCTGCTCTTACACTTCTTGCTTTTTCCATTCCTTGGGGGGATAAACTCTTAATGCTAGAGTTTATAAATTTATGCACACCTAAATCAGCCGGAGATACAAAAGGATATTCCCCATTGTAATACTCAGGGTTGCTGGTTGATGGAGTATTTCCCGTTACGACTGCACCGACATCAGAAATTAACTTCTGAGACCATCCCTTAGGCACCATACCCCAACTCCTCCAGATAGTTGGCCATCTCGATTTCCTGCGTGGTGAGTTGCATTTTGAGCGTACGCAGTGCTGTTTGCTTATTCATCGTCCGTACTCCCGTTATCCAGCCGCGCAGGATTTTTCAGCGATTTTTTGTCGGCCGAGGCCAGACGGCGTTCCACCTTTTTTACATCCTCGGCGGCTGGCAACTGCTCTGGCTGAATGCCGCGGCTGAGTAGGGTTTGGCGCACCGCCTGATTGTTGGTGACGTGCTCGTTGGAAATTTGCGTCTCCCGGGTCATCTGTTGAGTGCGGGCGTTGTGGATCGTGATCTCGGTGGCAAAGTCTTTGGCCTTGAGAATGATGGTTGGGGCAAAGTCAGCCAATGGTCGGCTATCTGGAACCTTCCATTGGGCTTTCATCGCTTGCGTGCTTTTGCCAAACAAGGCGTGATCCCCTTTGCTGCGGATCAGTGCAAAGTTCTGATTACCACCGGTCTGTTCATAAATGACGCTGGAGAGCTCTTTTTCTGTGGCTGAGAGTTTTTGGCGTGCTTGCACCCGCTCAGTTTCCAGCAGCCGTTGTTCAATCAGCTCCGCCTTGCGGGTTTGCATGGCAAAGTAGGTTTGGGCGAAGGCGATTTGCTGCTTTCGGGGATCACCGTTTTGAGCAATCAGGTAGCAGGCGTAGCGGGTCAGCATGATGTCATCGATCTCTCGTTGGCTACCCGAGCCAAGTTCGACCATTTTCCCGACGTCGGCAAAATGGTCCGACACCCCGTGGCCACTGACTTCACAGGCTGTTTTGGCTTTCGAGATGACGCTGGTGAAGTTATCCCATTTGCCATAGCCCAGCAGGTGTTGCAGATCCCTCGCTAGCCAATACTCAACGCCCGTGTCGGTTTGCTCTGCATGGCCTTCGAAACTAGTCGTTAATGCCTGAATTTGTTGTTGTTCCATTGCAAGAGCTCCTTATGCGTTGTGATCCAGATAACCCAGTTCAGCGAGAAAGTTGGCCATCTCGGTTTCCAGCTCGGTCAGTTGGGCTTTGAGCTGCTCCCGCTCGGCACGCACCGCCAGCAGATCGATCTCTTCCTCTTCCTCGAAGGTGTCCACATAGCGGGGGATGTTGAGGTTGTAGTCGTTCTCTTTGATCTCTTTGAGCGAGGCAAGGTAGGCGTATTTCTCGACATTGCCGCCGTTGCGGTAGGTGGCAACGATCTTGGCGATATTCTCCGGACTCAGAACGTTCTGGTTCTTGCCCGGCTTGAAGTCACGGCTGGCGTCGATAAACAGCACATTGTCATCCACTTTCTGCTTTTTAAAGATCAGGATGGCGGCGGGGATACCGGTACCGTAGAACAGCTTCTCCGGCAGGCCGATCACCGCATCGAGCAGGTTTTCGTCGATCAACTGCTGACGAATTTTCCCCTCGCTTGAGCCCCGGAACAGCACGCCATGGGGGACCACGACACCCATACGGCCGCTCTTGGGTTTGAGGGTCTCGATCATATGGAGGATAAAGGCGTAATCCCCCTTGGTCTTGGGTGGGAGCCCGCGCTTGAAGCGGCCATATTTATCAATCCCAGCCTCGTCATGACCCCACTTGTCCAGTGAGAACGGTGGGTTGGCGGTCACGATATCGAAGCGCATCAGATCGCCGTTTTTATCCAGCAGCTTGGGGTTGCGGATGGTGTCGCCCCACTCGATCTTGTGATTGTCTTCCCCATGCAGGAACATGTTCATCTTGGCCAGTGACCAAGTGGAGCCGATGGCCTCCTGCCCGTAGAGGGCGTAACGTTTCTGGCCGTGGTTTTGCACCACCTTGCGGCCGCATTTCATCAGCAGCGACCCGGAACCACAGGCGGGATCGCAGATGGTATCGCCGAGCTGCGGATCCAGCAGTTCGGCCATCAGGTCGGAGACCTCGGGCGGGGTGTAGTACTCGCCAGCCTTCTGGCCGCTGTTGGCGGCAAACTTGCCGATCAGGTACTCGTAGGCGTTGCCAATCACGTCGAGGTTACCGACCCGGCTTGGTTTCAGGTTGAGCTCCGGCTTGGCAAATGCCTCCAGTAGGTAGCGCAGTATGGTGTTTTTCTGCTTCTCTTCGCCCAGGCGATCGCTGTTGAAGCTGATGTCTTGGAACACGCTCTTGTTGCCATCTTTGAGCTTGGTGCCGTTGGCTTCTTCCAGTGCGTGCAGAGCCTGATCGATCCGCTCGCCGTTTCCTGGCTCGTGACGTCGTTCATAGAGGGTGTAGAAGCTGGATTGTTTGGGCAGCACAAAGCGCTCGCTCTTCATCATCTCTTCGATCAGCTCTGGTGCGTCGCCGTACTCTTTCTTGTAGCTGTCGTAATGGTCCTGCCAGACATCGGAGATGTACTTCAGGAACAGCATGGTGAGGATGAAGTCTTTGTAGGTGTCGGCGCTGATGGTGCCGCGGAAGACATCGCAAGCACCCCAAACGGTGTTGTTGATAACGTCCTGATTGATCTGAGTTGTCATTGTTTTTTCTCCTTAAGCAAATTCTGAAACATACCTTGCAGCATGGTTTCTCGATTCTTTAACAAGGCTTGTGTCAGCTGTTGCTCCTGTTCCCACAATTTGTTCAGGTACAGAATTTTTTCTTGCGTAGCTAGAGTTGGAATCTCCAGTTTTAGTTCTTTGGCCACCTTTGTATTGAGCATCACAATGTTGGTTCCCTGACTCCCTGCCCCCTCAGACAACCAATACTGCATTGCCGGGCGGTTAAGCGACCAGCACAAGAACTCAGGTAGAACACCTTGTTTCGTAGTAATAATTAGAAGCTGGCTACTGACCACAACAGGCAATTGACCCTGTTGGTCAGATGACAGATAAGAGGCTCGAAAGTATCCCCCTTTAGCTCCTCTAGCTGGAAGCAGAACTGAACCTGGGGAGGCAAAAGCTTTGTTACTACCCTCCCAGCGGATCAAAGGAAGTTGCTGAGCTTGAATGAGTGGGGTGTTTGTTCTCTCCCATATGTTGCGAACATCTTTGATTTGAACCACATGAGCATCGGCTTGTTTGATTTGAACCACATGAGCATCGGTTTGACTATTGGGTGGGACTTCATTGACCCCCTCTCGAAAGGTATACCCAGTTCGTATATCGGCAATATCCCCTAGTGAGAGAAGGTTAGGTATTGATGACATTACACTTTTCCCCATGACTGGGCCGGAGTGCGAAGCATGAAGCCTGCACACCGACTAGCTTGGATATTCGCCAGGAACACGACATCTTCCCAACCCGCGCGATAAGCTTCTTTTGTAAACCATGCCTTAACTGGGCTCGTAATTTTTTGCTGAGAGCCGCCATGATGTTTGTTGTAAAGAGCAAGGATGCGGTCTGCATCGCAGAAAACTGCATCTTTTGCTGATTTCACGTTGTCGGGGGTGGGGAATGCCAATTTCCCGCGTTTGGCTTCTAAACGAGGTTGGGGACCTGCATCACAGGGTTGTGTCATAGCCTTTGCTAACGCATGGCTCTGAACAAGATAGAAGCCCCCTACGATCCATTCATCTTGTAGTACTTCGTTTGTTTGATATGCTTGCATCATTCAAATCCTCCATAGTGACTAACTTCGGGTTGCGTGTGGTGTTTGAACGCAGAGACAGGCGGCCACCTGTCTTTGCATTTCTTCTTACTTCATTTCATACAGTAGATGGTCTATGCACAAAATGTTTGTGTATGATGACTGCTCATATCGGTCTTTGTCAACCAAAAAATGACAGTAATCCTTCTACTGCATCGTGCTGTCTTGCCATACTTTATGAATTTCACATGTGAAATTTTTCCCGAAAGCGCTGTAAGAGCCCAAAACGGGCACTTACAGCGCTCTGGATTTTGTTAGGTCCCCGGTACGCTCTTGCATGCTGATGTTTGTAACTAGGAGACAATCTGCATGCGCGAACAAAATTCGTCAGTTTTCAGTGATCCGAATGGGGCAATCCTGAAAGAGCTTTATGAGCTTAAGCAGTTGGTAATCCAGCAAGGACAGGCGCAAAAAGAGGTGCTTTCTGCCGAGGAGTGCGCTGAGTTGCTGGGGGTTTCTGTCTGCTATGTGTACCGGCTGACCAGCGAAAAGCGTCTGCCGCATTACAAGCCACAAGGCAAAAAGATCTACTTCAAGCGCGTTGAGCTGCTGGACTGGTTGCTCTCCCACCGCATTTCACCAGACGCCGAACTCACTGAGCATGTAACCAAGCGTGTGCGGCAAGCTAGCCATGGGCGGTTGTGAGGTGGGTATGACACAGGATCTGATTACATCTCTCTGCCCCCAGGATCTCCGGTCGGCTTTTGTTGAGCCTCCAAAACCCCTCGATTTTGTCCTCCCGGGGCTGCCTGTTGGCTGCGTTGGTGCTTTGGTGTCACCGGGAGGGGTGGGCAAATCGATGTTGGCATTACAACTGGCAATGCAGATATCCGGTGGGCCGGATTGGATTGGGCTTGGCAATCTGGGCAGGGGAGCTGTGCTCTACCTGCCTGCCGAGGACCCTTGGCCTGTACTGCACCAGCGCTTGTTTGCCTTGGGCAGAGGTCTTGATGCTGAACTTCGTGCCAACGTTGAACGATACCTTCGTTTGATATCGCTTCAGGGTGCCAGCCCGAATGTGCTGGATAGCCATTGGTGGGAAGCGATTGCCATTTGGGCTGAGGGGGTCAGGTTGGTGGTTATCGATACACTGAGACGCTTTCACGATGCTGATGAGAATGCAGCCTGTGCTATGACACTGGTGCTGGGTCAGCTGGAACGGCTGGCCATGCTGAAGGGATGCGCTGTGTTGTTTGTACACCACACCAGTAAATCTGCGGTATTCCAAGAAGCTGGCGATCTGCAGCAGGCAAGCCGTGGTTCGTCGGTACTGGTGGACAACGTTCGCTGGCAGGCCTATCTCGCCACTATGACCAAGAAAGAGGCGCAGAAGCTGGGCGTATCGGCAGAGAAGAGCCAGCTTTACGTGCGGTTTGGGGTAAGCAAAAGCAATTATGGGCCGCCACTACCGGAGCGCTGGCTGGAGCGGAAGGAAGGTGGCGTGCTGTACCCCGCTGGTTTTGACGAAATACACTGGGCTGGGGGCAAACGTGCCTTGCTTTGAATTGACTCATGCCCGGCACGACCATATGCACTGCCTTGCTCCCGGGTTGTTTAGGGCGATCTCGAATGGCCAACGCCGCCGTGACAAGCTGGAGGTGATTTACCGTTTGGATAACGGTAATCAGATTGAGTTTTCTGGGCCAGAACCCTTGGGGGCTGACGATTTGCGCGTACTTCAAGGGTTGGTTGCCCTAGCTGGGCTTGAATCAGAAAGTGGCAAGATTGGGACTATTGCGAGTGGTGAAACCGGAGAGATATTACGAGACCTACTTCAGCTGCGTGGGATTGCCAACCAGCAGGATGTCTTGGTAGTCAAAAGCAGCTTGCGCAAACTGGCCAAGGAGATTGGTTACGCAAACCCTCGTGACACCAATACGGTGCGTCGCACTGTCGAGCGGTTGTGGAAGGTGTCGGTAATAGCACAGGTAGCAGGCTTGCGTAGTGGTTTTCGTCTGCTGGCGAACTATGCCAGCGATCCCCTGACCGATAGGCTCTTTGTGGCGCTTAATCCATTGCTGACCAATGCCATATTGGGTAATTGCCGATATACCTATATCGATCTGGCTGAGGTACGGCAACTACGTAGTAGCACTGCCCGGATATTGCATCAGCGGCTTTGTGCCTGGATTGATTGTGGCCGCAGCAAGCCAGTAGGTTTAGATAAACTGGTCTCTTACGCTTTTCCTGATAAGTCCAGCGCGGCCACCAACCGAAAGCGGCAATCGCGAGTTCGCAAGGCACTGTATGAACTGGCTGAACTGGGTTGGTCAATCAGTGAACATGCCAAGGGGCGGTTTACCATCGGCCGGCCTGCACTATCACGATAACGGTCACAAACTATCACGAAAGTGGTCACAAAGTTCACGATAACGGTCACAAGCCAATTCAGTGAAACCCAGTTACCGCTTGGGCTGCAGGGCGATCCTGAAATCCGATCTATATTATCTAAGATAATCTAGGCCAGCGCATGGTTGCGCTGGCCTATTTGTTGGCTCTTCCTGGCCATGATCTTGTCGAGGGTGCTTCTATCACCCCAAGACATTGGGGAAATCGAGCATGGCATCTCGGCGCCGCGATTCAAGAATGTCGGCGTAGATCTCGGTGGTTCTCAGCTCACTGTGCCCCAGCAAGCGGGAAAGGGCATAGATATCGACGCCGCGGTTAAGCTGGATGACGGCGAAGGTATGACGCGCGCTGTGGAAGGTTACCTTCTTGGTTATACCCGCCTGCAACGCCCACCGGGTGAGCTCCATGTTGTGCCAAGCCGAGTACTTGAGGCCCTTGAAGATCCGCTCTGTTGCCTTGCCTGGGCGCCCCATCAGCTGCATCGCCATGTCATTCAAATCCAGGTATTGCAGGCCGCTGGTCTTTTTCTGGGTGAATACGATACGGTAATGGCCATAGAAGGGCTCCAGCTCTGCCCAGGTCAGCTTGTGAATGTCGGACCAGCGCAAGCCAGTGCAACAAGAGAACAGAAAGGCGCGCTTAAGAACGTCATAGCGGCACTCGGCCTGGGCCAGGGCTCGTACCTCGTCTTCGGTCAGGTAAACCCGTTTGTTCTTCTCCCCCTGGATAGCTTTGACACGTCGTACCGGATTATCCGGTAGCAGCCGTTCCTGCTCAGCCTGGTTCAGGGCCGCCCTTAACTTGTTGAAATAGGCACTTTGGGTGTTGCGGCTCAGTGGTGTGCCGCTTTTGGTGCGGGCCTTGTGCATCAGGTAATGCCGAAACCCCTCCAGGAACAGCTGATCTACTTCCTCGAAAGTCAGTTCCGGCAGCTTATGGTACTGGCGTAAATGCTTGAGGGCTGATATCCAGATGGAGTGGTTGCTCTTGCTACCTGCCGCTTTTTGGTCTGTAACATCTTGGAAGTACTCGAAGAAGCTGGCCTTGTAGGCGTTCGAGAAATCCAGATGGTGTTTACCAGTCTCGTACTCGAAGAGTCGCTTGGCGCGGATGGCTTCGGCTGCTCGCTGGGTTTCTTTGTTGTGGAGCCGCTGTGCTGGGGTACGCGGCTTGTCGTACAGGAAGAGATCCAGGGTCTCTCTGCTGCGTTTGTGCTTGCGGATGCCCGTGGTTTGGTCAAGGTAGGAGCCGGCGTAGTAGGTTAAGCGCAGAGCGCGCTTGCCTTCGGCGTCCGGTGCGCGGTATTCGATGCTGATCTTCATAAGTGTCCCCCAAAAGTACCCCAAGAGGTTACTTTGGGGTACTCTCGGGGTAAATTCTCACGAAACAAGATCAGGCAAGAATAGCCAGTAAAAAACAAAGTCCAATATTTACAATGCCTTATGTTCTAACTGGCTGCTTTTTATTGCTGATTTTTCACCACATTACTTGCCGATGCAGAAGCTGGAGAAGATGCGGCCCAGCAGATCGTCGGAGCTGAATTCGCCAGTGATCTCGGAGAGAGACTCCTGCGCCAGGCGCAGCTCTTCGGCCACCAGCTCACCGGCCACGAACACTTCCAACTGCTCCTTGGCCACCAGCAGGCGCTCGGCGGCACGCTCCAGCGCATCCAGATGGCGGCGGCGGGCCATAAAGCCCCCTTCGGTGTTGCCCTGGAAGCCCATGCAGGCTTTCAGGTGCTCGCGCAGGGCGGGCAGCCCCAGCTCGGTCTTGGCGGAGATGCGGTAGACGGCGTGGCCCTGCTCCTGACTCGGTGCCAGATCTTCGCCGGTCAGGTCAGCCTTGTTGCGAATGACGGTGAGGCCGATGTTTTTTGGCAACCGATCAACAAATTCCGGCCAGATCTCCCGCGGGTCGATTGCGTCGGTGGTGGTGCCATCCACCATAAACAGCACCCGATCGGCCTGTTCAATTTCGGCCCAGGCGCGCTCGATGCCGATCTGCTCCACCTTGTCCTGGGTGTCGCGCAGACCGGCGGTGTCGATGATGTGCAGCGGCATGCCATCGAGATGGATGTGCTCGCGCAGCACGTCGCGGGTGGTACCGGCAATCTCGGTGACGATGGCTGACTCGCGCCCTGCCAAAGCGTTGAGCAGGCTCGACTTGCCAGCGTTGGGACGACCGGCGATCACCACCTTCATCCCTTCCCGCAGCAGGGCACCCTGTTTGGCTTCCCCGCGCACGTCGTCCAGTTCGGACATTATGGTGTAAAGGTCGCCCGCCACCTTGCCGTCGGAGAGGAAGTCGATCTCCTCGTCCGGGAAGTCGATGGCCGCTTCCACATAGATGCGCAGCCGGATCAGGCTCTCCACAAGTAGCTGGATTTTGCTGGAGAACTGCCCCTGCAGGGAGTGCATGGCGCTGCGGGCGGCCTGTTCGCTGGAGGCTTCGATAAGGTCAGCGATGGCTTCGGCCTGGGCCAGATCCAGCTTGTCGTTGATGAAGGCGCGCTCGCTGAACTCGCCGGGGCGGGCAGGGCGGATGCCGTCGATTTTCAGAATGCGGCGGATCAGCATGTCCATGATGACGGGGCCGCCGTGGCCCTGCAGCTCCAGCACATCCTCGCCGGTGAAGCTGTTGGGGGCTTTGAACAGCAGGGCGATGCCCTGATCCAGTACCTGGCCTTGCTCATCCTTGAACGGCAGATATTCGGCGTAGCGCACCCGCGGGAGCTTGCCGAGCACTATCCCGGCGACCTGTTCGGCGGCGGGGCCGGAGACCCGGACTATGCCGACGCCACCACGGCCTGGCGCGGTGGCTTGGGCCACGATCGTATCTGTTGTCATCTTGCTTGGCTCGTTTGTTCGCTGATAGGAAAACGTAGTGGGAGACATTGTAATAAAAAAGGCGGCCCGAAGGCCGCCTCTTTTGTCATCACGGGAAGATTAGCTGCGCATCAGTTGCGAGTGTGCAGGCCTTTCTTCTCCAGCTGACGATAGATGATGGTCTGCTGGGTAATGGAGATGACGTTGCTCACCAGCCAGTACAGAGTCAGGCCAGCCGGGAACCAGAGGAACATGAAAGTGAAGATGATCGGCATGAACTGCATCACTTTCTGCTGCATCGGGTCGGTCACTGTGGTCGGGCTCATCTTCTGCAGATACCACATGGAGGCACCCATGAGGATTGGCAGCACGAAGAAGGGGTCCTTCACTGACAGGTCGGTGATCCACAGGGCAAACGGCGCGTGACGCAGTTCGACGGACTCCATCAGTGCCCAGTAGAGGGCGATGAAGATCGGCATCTGAACCAGGATCGGCAGGCAGCCACCCAGCGGGTTTACCTTCTCTTTCTTGTACAGCTCCATCATGCCCTGAGACATCTTCTGGCGGTCGTCGCCGAAGCGCTCACGCAGGGCCGCAATCTTGGGTTGCAGCATGCGCATCTTGGCCATGGAGGTGTACTGGGCCTTGGTCAGCGGGAACATGATGCCGCGTACCAGCAGGGTCAGCATGATGATGGCCAGACCCCAGTTCTGGACGAAACCGTGGAACACGGTCAGCAGCCAGTGCAGCGGTTGGGCGATGAACCACAGCCAGCCGTAGTCGACGGTCAGGTCGAGGTGGTTTGCCACCTTGGCCATCTGGTCTTGCAGCTTGGGACCGACCCACAGCTTGCTGGTCACTTCGGCCTGTTGGCCGGCGGCCACGTCTACCAGCGGTGCTTTGTAACCGATGATGGCCTGGCCTTTACCAGGGATCACGCGGCTGTAGAAGCTGTTGGTATCGTCGGCATTCGGTGCCCAGGCAGAGACGAAGTAGTGTTGCAGCATGGCGACCCAACCACCCTTGGTGGTCTTGTTCAGGTCGGCATCTTTCATCTCGTTGAAGGTGTACTTCTTGTAGCGAGTCTCTTCGCTGGAGAAAGCACCACCACGGTAAGCGCTGGCTACCATGGCATGACCTTCCTGATCCTTCGGTGTCGCTACGGTCTGCTTCAGCTGACCATAGAACTGCACCTGAACCGGCTCGGCAGATTTGTTGTCGATCTTGTAATCAACGCCAACAGCATAGTCGCCACGCTTAAGGATAAACTCCTTGGTGAAGACCACTCCCTTGCTGTCGGTCCAGGTCATCGGAACGACGACTTGATCCTGACCATCAGCCAGCTGATAGCTGGTCTGGGCGGCTTCATAGGTAGGACGACCTTCGGCCTGACTGTCCGGACCGTTGCGACCCACCAGACCGCTCTGGGCGATATAGAGGTGCTCAGGTTGGCTGGTCAGCAGCACGAACGGTTGGTCCTTGCCCTCTTCCAGTTTGTGAGACAGCAGTTCGGCAGACACGACGTCACCACCCTGGGTATCCAGGGTCAGCTTGAGCACGTCAGAGGAGACGGTGATCAGCTTGCGTGCGGCAGTCGCGTTGGCTTGCTCGGAAACCTGAGGAATATCACCGGTCTGACCGGCTTCAGGTACGAAATGTTCGGTTTGGGCCACGGTAGTCGGGGCCGGTTTCGGAGCCTTGTCGGACTCCCACTGTTGCCAGAGCAGAAAGCTCACGAACAGCAAACCGATCAGGAGTAGATTGCGTTGTGATTCCATAGTCTTCAGTTTCTTCGCTTTGGTTGCGGAACCGGGTCATAACCACCCTCGGATAAGGGATGGCATTTTAATAGACGTTTGCTAGCTAACCAAACGCCTTTTATGAAACCGTGAAGTCGGATGGCTTCTATCGCAAATTGGGAACAAGTTGGAGTAAAACGGCAGCGCGGCCCGAGCAGAGGGCTAATGATTAGCTGATACAGGCGTATCAGTTTGATAGCTACCCATTGCAACGGCGTGACAGAGTGCGCCATAGCTTTTCCAGTAACTTGAACAGTTCCTCGTTATCCATCTCTTTCACACCGGCCTTGGCGATCACCACGATGTCGATAGCGGGCAGCTGATGTTGTTTGAGACGGAAACTTTCCCGAACCACCCGTTTGACACGGTTACGCCAGACGGCACGCTTGAGTGCTTTTTTGGGCACAGCGAGACCAAGGCGAGAGTGTTCGAGTGAATTGGGGCAGGCGAGAAGCGTAATTTGCGGGGAAGCAGCCCGGACAGGCTCAGCGAAAACGTGTTTGAAGTGTTCGGGAGTTAACAGACGTAACTCCCGAGAGAAGGTGTGCTGAGTAGGCATTAAACTACCAGACGGGCACGACCCTTGGCACGACGAGCGGCCAGAACTTTACGACCGTTGGCAGTTGCCATGCGGGCGCGGAAACCGTGAGAGCGCTTGCGCTTCAGGTTGGACGGTTGAAAAGTACGTTTCATGATTCGATTCCGTATTTCTGTACAGTTTTGATTGTCACACTTAGCCGACGCGCCAGCTATAGCGTGTGACGACTAGCAAAAGAGGCCGAATTCTAAACAGAGTTCGGCTTTTAGTCAATCCGCCGTTCTCTCTCATCCTGCTGCAGTCTCGAAAAGGCCGCTACCGAGTGTGAGGATCCAGAGGATCAAGGGCTCCGGATTATACTGGCAACCCGGGGTTAAACAAGGGATCCCTCAATAAAAAAGGCGGCAAAGCCGCCAAAGAGAGAGCTATTTAAGGACTTTACGCAAGAACGCCCGGGTACGGGGATCCTTGGGATCGACCAATATCTGATCCGGCGGGCCCTGTTCGACGATCCGCCCTCCTTCCATAAAGATCACCCGATCGGCGACATCACGAGCAAATTCAATCTCATGGGTCACCACCACCATGGTTTGGTGCTGGCGGGCCAACTCCTTCATCAGCCCCAACACCTCGTCGACCCACTCGGGATCGAGGGCCGAGGTGGGCTCGTCAAACAGGATCACCTTGGAGTGGGCTGCCATGGCGCGGCCAATGCCAACCCGCTGCTGCTGGCCGCCGGATAGCGAGGCCGGATAGGCATCTTGTTTGTCTGCCAGGCCAATGTCCTTGAGGATGCCGAGCGCAGTGGCGCGGGCCTCGGCTTTTGGCTGTTTCCAGACGGTGATCAGCCCTTCGGCGATGTTGTCGAGCGCCGTCTTGTTGGCAAACAGGGCGTAGTTCTGGAACACGAAGGAGGCCCGTTTGCGCAGTTCGATCGCCTGCTGTTCGCTGGCCTTGGCCAGATTAAGCACAAGATCATCGATGGCAAGGGTGCCCGCATCCGGGGTCTCCAGCAGGTTCAGGCAGCGCAACAGGGTCGACTTGCCGGTGCCGGAGGGGCCGATGATGACGACAATTTCCCCCTTTTTGACCTCCAAATCGATGCCGTTGAGCACCTGATTGCCGTGATATGCCTTGGAGAGGCCGGTTAGCTTAATCATGAGAGCCCTCCTTTAAACAGGCGCAGTGTTAAAACGGACTTCCGGCGTGCATTGCAAGCGGGTCAGTTGCTTTGTCATGGCAAACCCCTAATAGGCACGGTTGAGACGAATTTCCAGCAGGTGCTGCAAGCGGGTAAAGAAGATCACCACCACCCAGTAGACCAGCGCAACCGCCATGAAGCTCTCGAAGAACTTGAATGAGGAGGAGGCTTCCATCTGCGCCTTGCCCATGATCTCGGCCACCCCCAGGGTGAAGGCCAGCGAGGTGCTCTTGATCATGTCGATGAAGTAGTTCATCAGCGACGGGGTGGCGATACGTGCTGCCTGCGGCAGGATGATCCGCTGCATCGCCTGATAACGACTCATGCCGATACTGAGCGCCGCTTCCATCTGGCTTTTGTGAATGCCGAGGATGGCTGCGCGGATCGACTCGGCCATGTAGGCGGCGAAGTGCAGGGTCAGGCCGACGATGGCGGCGGTAAAGGCATCCATCCCCACGAAGATCGGGAATAGCTGCGGCAGTCCGTAGTAAAGCAGGAATAGCTGAACGAGCAGCGGTGTACCCCGAAAGAACGAGATATAGAGCATCGCCAGCCAGTGAATCGCGGGGACGCGAAACACCCGTACTATCGCCAGGGCCAGCGAGAGTACGAGTGCCAGCACGAATCCCCACAGGGCCATCTCCATCGTGGTGCCCAGATATTTGAGCAGGATGGGAAACAGCCCCAGCGTGTATTCGAGGTCAAATTCCATCATTTATTTGTCGGTGATGTTGGCTGCGAACCATTTTTCGGAGATCTGACGCAGGGATCCATCCTTGCGCATGGCGGTCAGGGCCTCGTCGACCTTCTTCAGCAGTGCCTGTTTCTCAGGAGTCTTCAGGAAGGGCAGGGCGTTCTCGATCGTCTCGAACGGGGCGCCAGCCTGTTGCAGCGGCAGCTTGGACTCTTTGATCAGTTGGGCGGTGGAGACGCGGTCCATCACGAAGGCGTCGATGCGACCCAGGGCGACATCCTGCTCGAAGGCGGAGTCATAGGTGCGGATATCGATCTTCTTGTTCGGGTCGTTCTTGCGCAGCAGCTCTTCGAAGTTGGAACCCAGGTTCACGGCAACGCTCTTGCCTTCCAGATCCTTGATGCCGTGGATGGTGCTGTTGCCCTTACGCACCACGATCTGGGCGCCGTCATAGACGTAAGGCTGGGAGAAGTCGTACTTCGCCTTGCGCTCATCGGTGATGGTGATCTGGTTGGATATGGTGTCGATGCGGCCGGTTTCCAGCATGCCGAACAGGCCGGAGAAGCTGGCCGTTACGAACTCGACCTTGTAACCGGTGCGCTCGCCGATCTGGTTCCACATATCCACTTCAAAGCCTTGCAGCTTGTCCTGCTTGACGAAGGTGAACGGGAAATATTTGCCAGACATGCCGACCTTGATGGTCTCCTGGGCGATGGCCTGACCGGACAGGGTGGCGAGCAGGACGGCTGCGCCGGAAATCAGTTTGATGGATGTTTTCATGGTGTTTATCTCTCTCAATGTCTTGTATTTGTAGTTGTAATAACTGGTTTAGCCCTGATGTTATTGGAATAAAATTTAAAAAATAAATGATATTTGGTTATATGAAATAACAGGAGAGAAGCACGGGATCGACCAATCCGGATGGTGGATCAAGCTGTGGGTAACTTTGGGGATGAAATCTGCTCAAAAGGCGCTGGATCCTTGAAAGTCAAGGATCTTATTTGCTGGATCCACCGGGCGATGGCTGGAGATCCGGCGGCTAAAAACGTAGAATAGCCGGTCTTTAGTTAATCAATCGACAGGAGTTTAGAGTGACTGCTTCGCTATGGCAGCAGTGCCTTAACCGGCTGCAAGATGAGTTGCCCTCGGCAGAATTCAGC